>JAOUOM010000037.1 GCA_029880385.1 Cyclobacteriaceae bacterium
CAGCCAGCTTTTTACCCTGCTCCAGCAGAAGAGCGAACAACACAAAGACATCCTCATGCCGGGCTACACCCACATGCAGGTGGCCATGCCCTCATCGTTCGGCCTGTGGTTTGGTGCCTATGCCGAGAGCCTTGTCGACGATCTCATCCTGCTCAAGGCCGCCCACCAGGTGACAGACAAAAACCCCCTTGGCTCAGCCGCCGGGTACGGCTCATCCTTCCCCCTCGACCGGGAGATGACCGCACAGCAAATGGGCTTTTCCACCCTCAACTTCAATGTGGTCTACGCTCAGATGACGCGCGGCAAGACCGAGAAAATCGCCGGTTTTGCCCTGGCCTCCCTGGCGGCCACCCTCGCCAAATACGCCATGGACGTGTGCCTCTATGCCGGGCAGAATTTTGATTTCGTGAAGGTTGACCAGCAGTTCACCACCGGCTCCAGCATCATGCCCCACAAGCACAATCCCGACGGGTTCGAGCTCGTGCGCGGCAAATGCAATCAGCTCCAGGCCCTGCCGTACGAACTCAGCCTCATCCTCACCAACCTGCCCTCCGGCTACCACCGCGAGCTGCAGGTACTAAAGGAACACTACATCCCCGCCATGCAGACCATGAAAGATTGCCTGAAGGTGACGCTGCTCATGACCGAAGGCATGGACGTAAACCCCGACCTCATCCGCGAAGACCGCTACCGGCTCCTCTTCACCGTCGAGGAGGTCAACAAACGCGTACTCGAAGGTGTGCCCTTCCGCGACGCATACCGGCAGGTCGGCGAGAAGCTCAAGACCGGCAGCTACACGCCCGAATACGACATCCGCCACACCCACATCGGCAGCATCGGCAGGCTGGCCAACGACCGCATCAAGGCCCTGTTCGATCAGGAATTCGCCTATTTCCGGGAGCAGGGATAGCGATTCAAAAGAAGTAGGAGCGGGAGGGGCTGGCTATTTAGATGCCTCTGTCCCGTGCTCCGCTGTATCTTTCCGTGCTCACCCTGCAGCCCGCCCCAAACGGAAAGGATGCCGCTCCGACCGGGGCTATTTTACAGGCATTTTGGCCCTTTACTTCAGATTCCGACTAGTGGGCAAAAAAAGCTGTTGGAAAGTTTCAAACTTTCCAACAGCTCATGCCCCACCGCCCCCGTTGGTGTTATCTGTTGCTGTCGCAAGTCTTCCCGCGAAGGGTGTTGCGATGGAGCGACTTTTGACGAACAGATAATTCCTCCCTTCGTTGGATTATCATCCGCTGGTGACCTTTCCCATAGCTTTCTGACAGCACACTAATGTTGTCACCCTGAGGTACTCGAAGGGTGACCTCAGTGCATTGATCAGGTTTCGAGAGCCTCAACCTGACAAGTAGTGTTGCATTGTTGATGACGTGCCGTCATGTATTTCTCCCCCCTTGCTGTCGCAAGTCTTCCCGCGAAGGGATTTGGGATGGAGCGACTTGTGACGTACAGACAATTCCTCTCCTGGCGCCAGCGTCCGCTGGTGCCCTTTTTTATGTGCCGTCAGGCATTTCTACCTTTTAGTAGGTTTCTATTATTTTTTGGAAATAACATAAACAACCGTTATCTTGATCAGGACAAGTCTTGGTTGTAGAAGTGCCAACGACCAAGACCACAATAAATATTGAATTAACTACATGGGACTACTCCTGGGACTGATCATTCCGACTTTGACAATTTTGATACCTTTGATCATCCTTATTTGGATTGGACGAAAGAAGAATAGGATTGAACGGACTGACTTTGGACTTGCAATTCTAGGATGCTTTCTGGTCGGCCTGATTGTTCCCATTGTAGCGACATTTCTTTCTGCTCGTGGGCTTGCCTACAAATTCGAGCCAGACGACCCAAAATGTGTGACAGGAGCAGGGGTTTTTATCTTCTTTGGATACCTGATAAACTTAATTGGAATCCCCGTTGCAGGGATAGCCTTATTTCCTCCAAAACAGTCGATTAAGAAATTGGAGTAAGGTCAAAACGAACCCCCCCTGGCGCCAGCGTCCCTTTGCTGTCCCCAAAGCTGGCGCACGCGTTTCGCGTGTGTCCTCCTCGAACAGCTCGATTTTATTACAGGGGGATGACAAAAGCTACCAGTTGCAAACTGGCGGTAGCAGAGCCTGATACGTACATGGGAATAGCCGAAAAGCCAACCGGTAACAGCAGAAAAGGCCTTTCGTTTTCCGGCCTTTGCAAAAAAAATCATAAGAATCGGTGAGTGCGTAAATATCGCCAGACTGGGACTGGTGGGTGGAGTTGATCAGCAACCGACAGGCAATTCCGACACTTTCATTGACGTAATAATTGTTTTGTTTTTGTCCTTTTCATATACTTTCATAAAAACGACGATGAGCGAAGGGGCTTTTTCCATAATCGACTTGTGCTAGTCGGTTTGAAAGGCTCCAGGTTCCTGATCCAGCGTTCGGACATTCGCTATTCATAATTTTCTTTTTTTCCATTCTTCGGGAGTCATGAGCATGGGTGAACTAAACGAGAGTAGGACAGAAAATCGGATAGAGTTGAAGTCGAAATCTTTCCAGCCTTTTTCATACAGGATTTTGTAACGAACCGGCTTGGATTTACGGGCAATCAAGGTGAGTCGGCTGACAATGGGACGATCACCCTGATCGAAATACCCACGCATACCTCCGGTATTGACATCCAGGCTGAAATTCGGAAAGAGCCAGGTGCTACCCACACCATAGGTGAGGGCATCATTCTGGTATAACGTCCTGTGAAAGGTCTGCCATGAGTAAAAACCCATCATACCGTAGGGCCGCCATGCCGAAAGTTTGCCTTTTCCATGGAGTGTTTTACTAAAGGATAAATCAAAAAAATAGCCAGGCGTTTCCGTGAAACGGGCTCCATCCAGATCCGTACCACTTGCTGTTTTGGTATTAATTGAAAGCAGAACGTCCGGCAGTCGTGGCTGATCATCCAGGATTTGAATATACGTGCTCAGGTAAAAATCCCCGCCGCTTACACCCCGGCCGTCATGATCCATGGATTTTCTTAAATCCCGAAGCACGGTGTCGGTCTGAAACAATTCGAGCGGAACAATGTATGAACCCACCGCGATATTCTTGCCAATCGGCACATACAATTCATTGTACATGTTGAGCGTCGTTTCGTGCGGATTGAAGTAGCCCTGAATGCCAAATTCGTACTCGATATTCTCGTGCACCCGGCCGTCCTTTACGTAGGGGACAGGTAGAGCATTTGGTCCAAGTCTGCCTGTGGAAATGGTCATGTAATGGTACCACGGCGTGACGCCATCCCAGTTGTGCTTATCAATCCACCAGGCAGGCGGAATACGGCGCTGGGCTTGAAGGGAAATCGAATGATGACATATCAGGATAACAGCAATCCTGAAAATCCAGTGTTTTCCAATCATACGAGACCCAGGATATCAGCGCCTTGTTCAAAAACAATATCCACCGGAATGACCGTTTGGGCGATTCGATCCAGGTCACTCTGAAGTTCAGGTTTGATAATGCCATTTTCCGCAACCAGGTTAGCTACACGGTCATAGTCACCATTGCCCTGTAGGGTTAAAATCAGCTCCGATAGGTCATTCATGGCTTCGGTCATTTTATCAAAATTGACATGGTACCGACCGGTTTCGGTTTCTTTGGTCATATGCGCAGGGTAGAAATTCGATTTGCATCGGCTGAACAGGAGTAATGCAAACACTATAGTCAGGATTCTGGCTGTCATGAGTTCAGATTTTGATTTGGTGATAAAATTACCCAATCCAAGGTTACAGATTCGTTAGGAATGGAAAAAAGGGGAAGAAACAGACCTGAATTATGAGCAAACATCCTTATACACAAAAATGAATTCAGATAAAGGAATGATGATTTGGGAGTGGATAGTGCACTTCTTTGGTCTAAAACCCTCGTTTGATGTTCTTGATTTCTAAGAGAGCTGAAATTACATTTTTGGATAGAAATCACCTAACCCTAGGTCCCAGTTCCACAACATACATATTGTAGATTTCACCTTTTTCAAAGGCAACCAACCAGCAGTGGGTGTTTTCACCAACTGCGTTATGACGTTGGTTATAAGGTAACGATGGGCTATATTTGAATAACGGATAACATGCCGACGGTTAGTCGCATAGTGCGTGGTACATTACTGTCAGGCATAATATCGCGTGATGAAGATTAAACTGATCATAGCAATTCTTCTTGTCTTCTGCTTCTTCGGGACAGCTTCTGCGCAAGAAGCAAATTCTGACTGGAGAGCGGAAACTCAATCAATCCTTGAACTGCTATCAACTGAGGGAATTATTGAAAAGGCCATTGCAAACTTCGGTTTCCGCATAACTTCTTACCAATTTGACGGAGATTACTCAAGGGAACGAGTGTTTCCTAACGCCTCACCTAACACACTAATTTGCATAGTTCCCATAACATTTGAACGGTCAATTCATTCTGCGCTCCTAACTATTGATGAAGTCTATGATTCTGTATATTATCAAAATCAACTCGCTGAACAAGGTGGAATAGTCTGGACGGATCATGATTTTAGCTTTACAGGAAAGCATAGATTTATTAAATCAGGATTTGCTAGCATATTTTACGCTGAAACAGGAAGATTGTCAACTCCATTATTCAACAGGGATATGAACGTTGCAACAATAACATATGGAACAACCAGCAGAAGTTCTGTCATCAAAAAATCCAAAACGGTTTATATTCTTAAAAAGGTCGACAGTCAATGGCAAATCGAAGAAACTATACCTTCAGTTACTAATTGGTAACTATCCCCTTTGCTGGCGCAAGTCTTCCCGCGAAGGGCGTTGCGATGGAGCGACTTGTGACGAGCAGATAATTCTCCCCTTCGGTTGGTTATCATCAAGCTGTCCGACATGTTCCGAAGGGCATGTCGAAGAGCAGGTGGCGAAATAACTTCCAAAGCGTACGCCGGTAAAGAGCCCTTGAGCCTGCTAACTAGCCCCGGGCGTGGGCAGCACGCAGGCCATCGCGCGGAGCACGGGCGTACAGCTACCAAAGGGCCAGCCCCGTCTGCTCCGGCTCGTGGGTAGTGCCTGCACCTCACTGGGCCTGTCATCCTTTTATCTTGCCACCGGACACCATTGCCATCGGACAAACGGGATTTAGCTGTAACTTAATGGCGGTGACACGCCTGTCGGGCACCAAAAATCATGGACCAAAATGCTACCTTATGAATAAAAATGCGGAATCACGCCGGGAATTTATACGAAAAACAGCCATCGGATCGGCCGGAGTGGCTGTGGGGGGTATCCTGCCTCACTTTTCGGCCAAAGGGTATGGCCGGATCATGGGTGCCAATGAACGTATCAATGCCTCCATCATGGGGGTGAACAGCCGCGGACTGGCTCTGGCCAATACGTTTGCCTACCAGCCCAACTGTGACCTTATACATGTCTGCGATGTGGATAGCCGGGTACTGGCCAACTGCCTGACGGGACTGAAGGAACGCCAGGCGATCGAGGCAAAGGGTTTTGGGGACTTTCGGCGGTCGCTGGAAAGCCGCGATGTGGACGTGATGGTGATCGCCACTCCCGACCACTGGCATGCCCCTGCTGCCTTGCTGTCCATGCAGGCCGGCAAACATGTCTATGTCGAAAAGCCCTGCAGCCACAACCCCAGGGAAGGGGAGCTGCTGGTAGAGGCCGCTACCCGCTACACTAAATCCGTGCAGATGGGTAACCAGTTACGCTCGTGGCCCAATGTACAGGCAGGGATTAATGAACTAAAAAACGGGATTATCGGCCGGGTATATTTTGGCAAGGCCTGGTATACCAACAACCGGCCTTCCATCGGCATCGGCCAAAAAGCCCCGGTTCCCGACTGGCTGGACTGGCAACTGTGGCAGGGCCCGGCACCCCGCAGGGATTATAAGGACAACCTGGTTCACTACAACTGGCACTGGCACTGGCACTGGGGTACAGGCGAGGCACTGAACAATGGTACGCATACGATGGACATTTTGCGGTGGGGGCTGGAAGTGGATTTTCCCATGCGGGTAAATTCCAACGGTGGCCGCTACCGCTACCAGGACGATTGGGAAACCCCCGATACGCAGGTGATCACCCTGGACTTTGAGGGGGGTAAGACTCTCACATGGGAAGGCCGCAGCTGCAATGGCAAAGATGTGGAGGGCAGCACGGGTGGCGTAATGTTTTATGGCGAAAATGGGAGCATGCACATTCCGGTGGGCAATAGCTATACGGTCTACGACCTGAAGAGCCAGGTGGTGAAAGAAGTGAAGGACAGCCGGGTGGTGGACTCGCGAAATGCAACCAGCCCGGCCGAGCACCTGGATGCCCTGCATGTGCAAAACCTCTTTGACGCGATCCGCAGTGGTGGCAAACTGAACTCCCACATCCGGGAAGGACATAAAAGCACGCTTCTTGCACACCTGGGCAATATCGCCCAGCGCGTGGGCCGGACGCTGTATACAGATCCGTCCAATGGGCGCATCCTCCGGGATGAGGAAGCCATGAAGCTGTGGGGCCGATCGTACGAAAAAGGCTGGGAATTGAACCTATAGCCTGTGTCCGGGGCCACAACACCCCTAGCGGAACGGGCCCATCTGCCAGGCAAGTTGACTTTTTAGCTACCTTACACTACCTATCTATGCATACACGAAGGACTTTTATAAAAAATATCGGAAAAGGGACGGCTTTGTCCATGCTCCCGTTCGCATCCACTGCCGGTGCATTTGACGGAATGGTTGGTAACGACCAGGCCCTCAAACCCATCCGCATCGGGATCATTGGGGCCGAAAACTCCCATACAGTGGGCTTTGGCCGGATGTTTAATATGGACAAGGTATTTCCCGGCGTATCGGTAACACACGTATGGGGTGAAACGGAGGAATTGGCACGGGCCGCCATGGAAAAGGGGAATATACCAGCCATGGTGTCACATCCCGGGGAAATGCTGGGAAAGATCGATGCGCTGATCGTGGATCACCGCCATGGCAAATTTCACCTCAAGGCTGCCACCCCGTTTGTGCAGGCCGGCATCCCGACCTTTATCGACAAGCCTTTTTGTTACCGGCTGGCAGAGGGGAAGGAATTTCTGGCCATGGCCCGGGAGCTGGGTACACCGGTTACCTCCTACAGCTCAGTGGCCCACAGTGAGGCTACGTTTGATAGGAAAGCCCAGCTGGAAAACCTGGGCGATATCAACCAGGTCGTGTGTACCGGACCGGTAGATCTGGATTCGGAGTACGGGGGAGTGTTTTTCTACGGGCCACACCTCATCGAGCCGGTTCTCTATATGTTCGGTACTGATATTAAAAAAGTACGGGTTACCAATAACGGCAAAAATAGTGGTGCCAGCCTGGTCTATGGCAATGGCAGGCTCATTACGCTGGTATTTACCACAAAAAATTATGGCTGGCACACCTTTGTGGAAACGTCCGAGGGTATGGTGGAAATGGTAGAACTTACCAGTCGGGTAGAGGGAGCAGCCCAGGCAAAGAATGATGCCGACATGGTCACGATGTTTCGTACCGGCGCAGAACCCCGGACACACCAGAGCATCCTGGCCGGAGTGGCCGTGCTTGAGGCACTGGAAAAATCAATAGCCAGCGACCGGTGGGAGGATGTAGAGCCAGTCCTGTAGTATTTTCAAAAACAGACCATAATGAATACGTACCTAGTGGCAGGGGCACTGACAGCCCTTTGCATCTTTGCCGGATGTGACATGAAGACAAAACAAGCAACACCTGCGGAGCAGGCCGGTACCGTACTGGAGGGATTGTCCCACATCGACGGTACGGCCATCAGTTTGGCCATTAACCGCGATGGAACCATAGACCGTGTCGAAAACCGTGATGCATCTACCGGCACTTCATACCTGGCTCCCGGCCTGATCGATTTGCAGATCAACGGCTACATGGGGGTGGATTTTTCCGGACCCGGCCTTACCCTCGAAGGTATCCGCATGGCCACCAAAGCCCTGTGGCAGGCTGGAGTTACCACCTATTACCCGACGGTTATTACCAGCGACTGGGAGCGCCTGATGGAAAATTTTGCCATTCTGGCACAGGCTATGGCAGACCCCGAAATAGGTCCTTCGATCCCGGGGCTTCACCTGGAAGGGCCATACATTTCACCGGAAAAAGGCTTTCGTGGTGCCCACCTGGAGAAATACATCAGAAATCCCGCCTGGGAAGAGTTTGAGCAGTTGCAGCAGGCAGCAAAAGGCGGTATCCGTATTGTGACCCTTGCCCCCGAGCGCGAGGGTGCCCTTCCGTTTATCGAAAAGCTCGTGGCGAGTGGTGTTCTTGTGTCGCTCGGCCATCACAATGGTTCGGCCGACGAAATACGCCTGGCGGTGGAGGCCGGTGCACGCATGTCAACCCACCTCGGCAATGGATGCGCCAACGAGATCAACCGCCACCACAACCCCCTGTGGCCACAGCTCGCTGACGACCGGCTCATTCCCAGCCTGATCGCCGATGGCTACCACCTGACGCAGGAAGAAGTACGGAGTTTTTACAAAGTGAAGGGGCCCGACCGCACCATTCTCGTATCCGATGCGTTGGATCTGGCTGGATTGCCCCCTGGAGAGTATGTGCGGGGTGAGCGAATCCTGTTGCTCACGCCCCATGTTGTTAAGCTGCCTCAGGAGGATGTCCTGGCCGGGGCCGCATCACCCATTAGCCTGTGTGTGGGCGTGATGATGGATTATACCGGGTGCAGCCTGGCAGAGGCCATTCAGATGGCCAGTGCCAATCCGGCCGCCATGCTCTCGCTCGACGATCGGGGCCGTCTGGCAGCCGGCACCCGGGCAGACCTGATCCGTTTTTCACTCGTCGATGGACAAAT
Source organism: Cyclobacteriaceae bacterium (assembly GCA_029880385.1). Classification (GTDB taxonomy): domain Bacteria; phylum Bacteroidota; class Bacteroidia; order Cytophagales; family Cyclobacteriaceae; genus JAOUOM01. Next base: position 8,837 of record JAOUOM010000037.1, read on the forward strand.
GGAGGTACAGGCCACCTATGTTGCCGGGAGGCAGGTCTATATCCGGGAGTAGGAGCGGGGCCGGCACCCTGGTATCAACCGCAAGTTATATGCCTCAACCGGACCAACGGCCCACCATCTTCTGGAAGGCTTCCTTGTAATTGTCGGAGATGGTGAGGGTGGCCTCCCCGATCTGAACGGTAGATTTGGAAATGGCATCGATCTTGTCGATGGAAACGATATACGAACGGTGGATGCGAATAAATGTGTGGCCCGGTAGCTTCTCCTCCAGCGACTTGAGGCTGGTGAGCGAAAGCAGGGGTCTTTTCGTGCCTGCCAGGTGTACTTTCACATAGTCTTTGAGTCCCTCGATGTAGCGGATGTCGTCAAAGGCAACTTTGACGAGCTGGTATTCTACTTTGAGGAAAATATATCCGGGGTCATGGACTTGTGGTTCGGGCCCTTTTTTCAGCAGCTCGAAGTAGTGGCGCCCTTTGCTGGCTGCCCGCAGGAATTCT
>JAOUOM010000558.1 GCA_029880385.1 Cyclobacteriaceae bacterium
TACCGGACAGGCCGTGGTGATATGCCCCGGTGGCGGATACGGCATACTGGCCTACGACTGGGAGGGAACCGATATTGCCAAATGGCTCAATACACATGGCATTGCCGGCATTGTACTCAAATACCGCCTGCCCGACGAAGCGTCCAATGCCATTCCGCACCAATCCCCGCTGATGGATGCCCGACAGGCCCTGCTGTTGGTAAGAAAAAACAGTGCGGCCTGGCACATCAACCCTGCCAGGGTGGGGATCATGGGTTTTTCAGCAGGCGGCCACCTGGCGGCTACTGCCGGCACACACTTTTCATCGGAAACCCGTCCTGATTTTATGGCACTCATCTATCCGGTAATCACCATGAAAAATGAGTTTACCCACCAGGGGTCGAGAACTAACCTGCTGGGTTCCAAACCCGATGAAGCTCTGATCGAAGAATTTTCAAATGAAAGGCACGTAACACCTGATACACCGCCTACCTTTCTGGTACATGCCAACGATGACGAAGCCGTACCGGTAGAAAACAGCCTGCAAATGTACCAGGCACTCCGCGACAAGGGAGTAGCAGCCGAAATGCACATTTACAGCTATGGCGGCCATGGATTTTCCCTTGCCACCGGACAGGGATACCTCGCCACCTGGCCCGACCGTTTCATCGATTGGCTAAACCGGATTATGTAACCCGCAAAAACACATCCCCATGCACCCCAACCCTCCCATTTGCTGGCAACCCTCCCCCGGGTTTATATCCGGCACACACCTGCACCAGTTTGGCGACTGGCTTTTGGTACATAAAAACCTGGCTTTCGAACACTACCATGACCTGTGGCAATGGTCAGTATCCAATCCTGAACAATTCTGGGAAAGTGTCTGGCACTATTTCGCCATCATCTCCCATACACCCTACCAACAGGTCATGTCGCAGGATGCCATGCCCGGTACGCGCTGGTTTGAAGGGGCCACCCTCAACTATTCCGAACATATTTTTCGAAATAAAACCACTTCCCGTCCGGCTCTTTTGTACGTCACCGAGCACCAGCCTGTCCGCAAGGTGCAGTGGGATGAGCTGGAACAAAAAACAGCCGCCATCGCAGCCTGGCTCACTTCCAAGGGCATCAAAAAAGGAGACTGTGTGGCCGCCTACCTGCCCAACATCCCCGAAACCATCCAGGTGTTCCTTGCCGTCAATTCCCTGGGGGCAGTCTGGTCGTGCTGCTCGCCTGATTTTGGTGTCAACACGGTCATAGATCGGTTTTCGCAAATCGAGCCCCGTATCCTGTTTAGCACCGATGGCTATCGCTACAACGGCACGTCCGTTGCACGGATCGAGGAAACAACCCAAATCCACAGGCAAATCAGCACTATCACCGACACCATCATCATCCCCTCCCTCGACCCGGCAGCCACATTTCCGGGTAGTCCGTCATGGCAACAGGTACTGGACACCCCTTCGGAAGGGCTGTCCTTTACCCCCGTACCTTTCAGCCACCCGATCTGGGTGCTCTATTCCTCCGGCACTACCGGCAAGCCCAAGGCCATCACCCATTCGCATGGCGGCGTGTTACTGGAGCACCTCAAGTACATGCACTTCCACAACGACGTAAGGGCAGGGGAAAATTTTTTCTGGTTTACCACTACCGGCTGGATGATGTGGAACTTTCTCCAGGCGAGCCTCCTGGCCGGAGCCACGGCTGTGCTCTACGACGGTAGCCCCGCCTATCCGGATCTCCAGGTGCTGTGGGATCTGGCGGCCACCCTTCCCATCCACCACTTTGGTACCAGTGCCCCCTTTCTCACTGCCTGCATGAAAAAGGGCCTCTCACCCCTCCGGCACAAGCCCCTGCCCCATCTCCGTTCCATCGGGTCAACGGGGGCTCCCCTCCCACCAGAAGCCTTTGACTGGGTTTATCAGGACGTGTCACCGGACGTGTGGTTGTGTTCGATGAGTGGCGGCACCGACGTGTGCACCGCATTCGTGGGAGGCTGCCCCACCCTGCCGGTCTACCGCGGACATATACAGGCACGGACATTGGGATGTGCCCTGTACGCCTACGATGACGATGGCAGGCACGTGACCGGCCAACTGGGCGAGATGGTCATCGAAGTAGCCATGCCTTCCATGCCCGTTTATTTCTGGAACGACCCGGACGGCAGCCGCTACCATGCCAGCTATTTCGACAGGTACAAAGACAAATGGTGCCATGGCGACTGGATCCAACTGTCCCCTTCTGGCAGCCTCACCATTCAGGGCCGGTCAGATGCCACACTCAACCGCAAAGGTATCCGCATCGGAACAGCCGAAATCTATGCTGTCCTCGACACCATCGAGGGAATATCGGACGGACTCATTGTCAACCTCGAACAGCCAGACGGTAGCGACATCATGCCTCTGTTTG
>JAOUOM010000559.1 GCA_029880385.1 Cyclobacteriaceae bacterium
ATAGGGAAATGAGCCATTGCCTGTGGCCTCGGTAAATTCGATGGTAATGCGCGCATAGCGTGGTGAATGAATCCGGGTGATGAATTTTTCAAGTTCAGGAATACCTGCCAGATATTCCTCTGCTTTGCGCATGATAGCGTTCATCTGGCTCAGGGTATGTCCGTATGGTAGCCGTGCCGTCAGGTATAGCCGGGTCTTCTCAGGTGTACGGTAACTGGAATTTTCATACACATTTTGATAAAACAAGCGCAGGGAGCCTCCCAACGTCCGGTTTACATAGGGTCGCAGGTTTTCCTGATAATTGTCCGAACCGATGCTCAGGTTGTACCATTCCTGATTTTCCCAATGGGACGGGAGCAGAAAGACCGGTATACCAAATCCCAACAAACAAACAAGGATGACGATTCGGCGATAGTGTGCAGTTATCGATAGTAGTTTTTCATAGCGGAAAAACCAACGGGTTTTTTTTCTTTTTTTCAGAAAAAGCCCACGCCTGTACCTCATTTTTTGATCCATTATGCCCAGTAGTTGTCCCAGTGCCGGGCTAAACCACCAGGAAACAAAAAATGAAACCCCTAGTGCCAGGCTGATGATCAGGACAAAATCGCTCAGGTCGCGGCGATACGCTTCGGGTAGTGCAAAAATAACGAGAAGGGAAGCAATGGTCGTGAGGGCAGAAGCAAGCTGAGCCGGAAGGATGGAGAGGTTGCGGTGTTTTTTCAGGTGATCTACCAGTATGATGGTGTTGTCAACAATGATACCGGCCGAAATGGTGATACCTGCCAGCGTATAGAGATGTACCTGTACATGGAATAGCCAGGCAGCACCTCCCACCAGGGCCAGGCTGGCCAGAATGGATACCATCAGCACGGTCAGGTACCGCCAACTGCTGCTCCCCAGCAAGATAAACAGTGCGATGACCAATAATGATAGTCCGGCGCGTAGCCAGGTTTTGTCCAGTTCGGATTTCAGGTATTCGGTATCATCATAGTTGAGGGCAATTTCATAGAAGGAAGGCAGGGTACTGGCCAGTTCCGCTATCCGTTCCTTGACCTGACGTGCCACTTCGAGCCGGTTGACACCATCGTGGGGATAAAAGGAAAGGAAAATGGCGTTTTTTCCATTGATTCGCTGGTAGCTTCGGACCTGGTCGGCCACCAAGTCGATTGATGCCACGTCTCCCAGCGTGATATTGTCGCGAAGGATGACATTTTTGAGGTCGCGGGTAGTGGTGATGATGTTTTCATACTGGATGGGCGTAGTGGTACCAGCCCCTTCGTATAGCCCGATTTCTTTCTGGCCTGTTGTTTCCTGTATGCGGGTAGCCAGGTCACGGATCTGCAGGCCTAGCTGAGCGAGCCGGTGCGGATCATAGATAGCCTTCAGGGCAAACTGACGGTTTCCATGGGGCGTTACACGCTCCACCGAAGGCAGCCCGCTGAGTTGTGGCAGCAGGATGCCAGTCAGGTATTCGTTGGCCCGGGCATCTGTCGATGTATATCTCATTTCATAAATGAGCAGGGGCTGTTTTTCCTTGTCTTCTTCTGTTCTTCGTCTGATTGTGGGGTATGAGACATCTTTGGGTAGTAGTCTCGTTACCTGGCGAAGGAGTGTTGTCAGTTCCACTTCTTTATAGGCAATGTCACTATTTGGCAAAAAGGCCAGCTCAATGTACCCGCTTCCATAGCTGGAGACAGAGCGGATGGACACCAATTCTTCGAGTTGGCTCAGGTGGTTTTCGATCAGGGAAGTGGCTTCCTTTTCGATCACCAGGGGGGGCTTTCCCGGGTAGCGGTAGGAGATGGTGAAGTTACGCTCAGGAACAGAGGGGATGTAATCGACGGACAGGCGGGGCACTACGGTCAATCCGAGCAAACAGAAAAAACCGACTATCAGGACGATACGGAAGGGTGAAAGCTGGCTCACAAGGTGTTGTCAATAAGTTGCGGATCCTGATTGAAGTGTTCGTAAATAGGCAGGTAATGTTTGGGAGACAGCAGGCCATACCTCGGCAGTTCAATTGCTGTTTTTTTTAAAATAGTATAAAGTGTTCGGGTGCTGATGTTTAATTCACGGGCGATTTCTTTACGGCTCTTTAGCGCAACGTTATTTTTCATCGTAACAAGTGAGTGTGTTAAAAAATAATTATTTTGGTTGATAATAGTACGCAAAACCCACTTAAAATCAAAGCATTATCGTAACATAATAAATAGCGTATGGATTACTGAAAAACAATAAAAAAGAAAAAGTGAGAAACGTATTTTTTTCAGTTGAAAAATTTTTTAAACTTCCTAACGCTATACGTTGCGCAACAAAAAGTAAGCGGATGCCTGCCCGCCCGGACCGAAAAGCTTGGATAGAGTAGGTGAGCATAATAATTTAGGAAG
>JAOUOM010000560.1 GCA_029880385.1 Cyclobacteriaceae bacterium
TGCTCGGTTTCTGTTGTGTTTACCTGAAAAGCGGCAGGTTCACCTGACGAAGAAGAGATTTCCGAATCCTCTGCCTGGGGTAGTCCTGTGGCTGGCGGGAAGGCAGGGCTGTTGGTTTTTTCGGCAATGGGAGTGTTGGAACTAATGATTGCCGGTATGGTAAAATCACCTGCGGATACAGTTAATATATGGGATAGTTTTTCCGCCAGGTCTTCGCAGGTTTCGTCACAGATAAGTTGCCTGAAAAATGCTGCGGATTCTGAAAACAGTTCTGCTACCGGAGCCCCTATGTTATTCTCGACATACGAACTGATTTCTGTTTTATATAGGGCCAGGTATTTTACGGTTTGCCGCGCAGCTTTTTGACTTAAGGAAGCCTGGACTTTTGTGTCAAATTCCTGTTGCAGGTACAGATGGGGGGAAACGGCCAGTAACAGGGTATTGGCCAGGGCATCTTCGATCAGGGGTTTGAGTGTATGCGCATTTACCTGAATATGTTGTGAGAGCACATTCATAAACTGAACCATCATCTGCCTGACTTCCGTATTTTTATAATCAAAATACGGGCTTTCCAGTTTTTTCATTTCTTCCTGCCAGGTGGTGAAGAGTGACTTGAGAATGAACAAGTTGAGTTGCCGAATGGGAGTGAGGTCCATGATATCCTTTCCATCCAGAAAATCCTTGTTTGTAAAAACCTGACGGATCAGCTGGTCTGCAAAAACGGAAGAATACTGGGTAATAAATGCTTGGTTGAGTTTTTTGTTTCCCATTAGAAACTTAGTTAAATCATGCTGTACAGACGATCAATGCCCTGACAAGTAAATTTATTGATTGCACAAATAAAAAGAAAAGCTTGGTACTTATTTTGCAAATTTCAGTAGGTCAACGTTTTCGTATAGAATAAATTGGGGATAAATAAGAATTGTCGCAATTTTAGCAGTGAAAAGCAGTCTCAGGTAATCGGATGTATTTTAACTTTCCTTTCAAAGGGATCCTTTATGCGTTGGAAATCCTGAATTTTTCAATTGTCGGATGACATCATGTTCGTAGAACCCACAGCACGAAGATTTGGAAATGAACCGGGCTCAGGCTGGATAGAGGTGATCTGTGGATCAATGTTTTCGGGCAAAACAGAAGAGCTTATCCGTCGGCTAAACCGGGCCATTATTGCCCAACAGCGGGTTGAAATCTTCAAGCCCATTATTGACAGGCGTTATTCAAAGAAAAAGATTGTATCTCACAACGAATCTGCCATTCATTCCACGCCGGTCCATTTTGCTCATGACATTTTGATCAATGCCGGATCCTGTGATGTCATCGGTATAGACGAAGTGCAGTTTTTTGATGAACAAATCGTAGAGGTGGCCAATCAGTTGGCCAATCAGGGCAAACGGGTTATTGCAGCGGGACTGGACATGGATTTTCTCGGAAGGCCGTTTACACCCATGGACAGGCTCATGTCTGTCGCCGAGTACGTGACCAAGGTGCATGCCATTTGTATGGAATGCGGTAACATTGCTTCTTATTCCCACCGAAGGACCAAATCGTCAAAAAAAGTAGTATTGGGGGAAAAAGACATTTATGAAGCACTTTGCAGAAAATGTTTTTATGAAAAAATCCGTTCTTTCTAACTTTTTGTTAGTTGTGTTTTTTTACACGGTTGGCCAGCAATTGCCAATCGGGGCATGGAATAGTCATTTCAATTATACATCTGCCTCCCTTGTTCTTCCGGCTGGCGACAACATCCTGTGTGCCAGTCAAAATGGTCTGTTTTTTCTCCATGAGCCGACCCAGTCTGTTACTATTCTCGACAAATCGAAGGGATTTGGTGATGTGGGTATTTCGGCCCTGATGTACCTGGAACAGCAACAACTCGTGATCATGGGCTATCGGTCTGGTGTTGTGGATTTGGTTTGGCCGGATCATATCAAAACCCTCCGTGCCCTGGCCGCTATCCGGCAGCCACTTACCAAGACCATATTCGATATTGTATACTGGGGCAACAGGCTGTGGCTGGCTACCGGGCTGGGTGTGGCGGTCATCGATTTACAGAGCGGTGAGTTTCGGGATGTCTATCGGGAGATCGGCGATAATGGCTCCCCCATCATGGCACGCAAACTTGCCACCCGTGGTGATACGATTTTTGTGGTCTCTGACCAGGGTTTGCTGGCAGGTTCCATGACAGAAAATCTGTTTGATTTCACCAAATGGAAAAAATACCCGGGCTCCGACAGTCTCGGCATCACCGACATGGCCGTATACGATGACACACTCTACCTGGGATCCGAAACGTACGGTTTGTTTACATACCAGCATGCATCCGGTACGTGGGAAAAGTCGGTTTTCATGGGGGGGGCTGTCCGTTCATTACACGCT
>JAOUOM010000561.1 GCA_029880385.1 Cyclobacteriaceae bacterium
TCATTGGTGGGCCAGTACATCTTGAAAAACATGATCATCATAAGTGCCCTGATTGGTATATACACCAATCACAGAAAAGGATGAGGTTCTGATTTCCTTTTGTTATACCTTCAGGTGAAAAACCAACAGGCCATGAACATACGTTTGCTTTTACTGGTACTTGCCCTGTCACTGACCGCCGTGTCCCGGGCTCAAAACCCCTATTTTCCGTTGGTGCTTTCCATGGGGGAAAGGGCCGAGCTGATCGACCGTTTGCTCGACGAGCGGATCCAGACGGTCTTGCCCGGACTCATGAAACGAACGGGGATTGATATGTGGCTGATTATTGCCCGGGAATACAACGAAGACCCGGTCATCCAGACCATGCTGCCGGCTACCTGGCAGTCGGCACGACGTACCACCATGCTGGTCATTTTTGACCCGGGAAATGGCCAGCCCCTCGAGACCATGGCCATGGCACGCTATCATGTAGGCCGCCTGTTTGTGAAAAGCTGGAACCAGGAGGACCAGCCCGACCAATGGCAGGCACTGGCCAGCCTGATCGAAAGTAAAAATCCGAAACGGATTGGCATTGACAAGTCAGCCACCTTTGCCCTTGCCGATGGTTTATCGGCCTCGCATTACGATCGGCTGATGGAAGTGTTGCCTGACAAATACCAAAAGCGCATTACCTCTGCCGAAAACCTGGCCATTGGATGGCTGGAAACCCGTACCGAACATGAAATGATCATCTATCCGCACATCGTACGTATGGCCCACCAGATTATTGCGGAGGGTTTTTCAGAAAAGGTCATCCACCCGGGTGTAACCACGACCGATGACGTGGTGTGGTGGTACCGCGACCGCATCCGTGAGCTCGGGTTTACCACCTGGTTTCACCCGTCGGTCTCCATCCAGCGCAAGGATCCCGAATCCTTCGATCACCTGCGGGCTTTTTCGGATCGCCCCGAGGAACAGGTGATCCTGCCGGGCGACCTGCTGCACGTCGATTTTGGTATCACCTATTTGCGCCTGGCTACCGATACCCAGCAGCACGCCTATGTGCTCAGACCAGGCGAACAGGATGCCCCGTCTTATTTGCACGAGGCATTGGCAACCGGAAACCGGGTACAGGATCTGTTAACCGCCCAGTTTAGTGCCGGACGTACCGGCAACCAGATCCTGAAAGCGGCTCTTGCCCAATGCCAGGCCGAAGGGCTCAAAGGCGTCATTTATACACATCCGATCGGCTTTCACGGCCATGCTGCCGGCCCTACCATCGGTATGTGGGACCAACAGGGGGGTGTGCCCGGTACGGGTGATTACCCGCTTTTCCCCCATACGGCTTACTCCATCGAACTAAATGCAGGCATTTACCTGCCGGAATGGGGCAAGGAGATCCGGATCATGCTGGAGGAAGATGCGTTTTTTGATGGGAATACCGTTCGCTACATCGATGGCAGGCAAACGCGCCTAATGACCATACCACGGGCATTGTTCCCGAATAAATAAGGCATGGGCAACCCGTTACAACCGGGCTGGCCATGAAAAGGAGCGGCCGGTACTGGCCCTCCGGCACCAGGGCTACCCGTCATCCGCTGTATCTTTCCGGCCAACCCGCCACCCTTCGGAAACGGAAAGGATGCCGCTGCTGCCGGGGCTGGGAGGGGGCAGCCGTGCATTTTAGCGGATCCAGTCCACGCCACTTGCACCAGTTAGTTGTGATGACTACCTTTACCATGGATCGAAAGTCCACACGTGGCATGCTTGCCGCAGCTACGGAATGGGTTTATTGGAAATTGATTTTATCTGATGGTCATGATTGGATTAGATTTGGACACACGCGACACGCGTGCGCCAGCTGAGGAATAGGTAGAATTATGTACTGGACTATTTTATCAACTCTATTAGGTATATGGATGCTAAGTGATTCATCTGTGACCATGCGAATCACAAATGAGGTGATTGTTTTAGACAGAGACTCTTCGAACATGGTATCTGCTTCGTTCATAATATCCAATGAAACTGAAGCTGATTGGCTTTTATACGGACTTAATTTTAGAGATGTTGCTCATGCTTTCGATTTTGAAGAAGGATATTGCAATGGTGATATAGGAGCCGGAACAACTGGATTTATTTTCAATGAAAATAATGAACAGGTGTTTGCAGAGATCTCCGCTTCACCTCCCGATAGCATTGATTACAAACCAATAGACATAGATCAAGTTCAAAAGGCTCTTGATCAAGCGAAAAGCAGATACATTGAAAGTAAATTGTTGATCAAATCCGGAGAATCTTTGAGGGTAGAAAAGGTTTACAACTTGAAAAAGTATGAGCTAGAAAAGGGTATATATAAGCTCTTTTTGATCTATCACGCAGGAGAATATACTGTTG
>JAOUOM010000038.1 GCA_029880385.1 Cyclobacteriaceae bacterium
ACTTGGCTTTCGTTCTGTTTTATCTCCCGTGTCAGGATTTGTACCGATAATGTTGTCTCTGTCCAATGGAGAAGGCAACAACTCCATAACATAATCCAACATTGTCTGAACACCTTTGTTCTTAAAGGCAGAACCACAAAGCATAGGGACAAATGCCAGGTCAATGGTAGCCTTACGAAGGGCACCGATGATTTCATCACGGGTAATAGAGTCCGGATCTTCGAAATATTTCTCCATCAATCCTTCATCATACTCAGCAACTGATTCTACAAGTTTTTCCCTGTATTCATTTACTTCTTCGACCATGTCTTCAGGAATTTCGATTTCACTGAAAGTCATTCCTTTGTCTTCTTCGTTCCAGACAATGGCCCTGTTTTCTACAAGATCCACAACACCCTTGAAATTTTCTTCAGCTCCAATGGGCAATTGCAAAGGCACTGCTTTCGTGCCAAGCATTTCTTTTACCTGTCGGCAAACATTCAAAAAATCAGCTCCAGACCGGTCCATTTTGTTAACAAAACCAATCCTTGCTACTTTATAATTATCTGCCAGACGCCAGTTTGTCTCAGACTGAGGTTCCACCCCGTCCACGGCACTAAACAAAAACACCAAACCATCAAGTACACGCAGCGACCGGTTTACCTCAACCGTAAAATCCACGTGACCGGGAGTGTCTATGATATTGATATGATATTGATCTCCTTTGTAAGGCCAGAAAACCGTAGTGGCAGCCGAGGTAATGGTAATACCCCTTTCCTGCTCCTGCGCCATCCAGTCCATGGTAGCGGCTCCATCATGAACCTCTCCTATTTTATGACTTACACCAGTATAATAGAGAACACGTTCTGTAGTAGTCGTTTTTCCAGCATCAATGTGTGCTGCAATCCCAATATTCCGGGTGAATTTTAAATCTCTTTTTGACATTGTTCTAGTAACTGGAAATTAGAATCTGAAATGAGAGAATGCCTTGTTGGCTTCTGCCATACGGTGGGTATCATCTTTCTTTTTAACCGCTGCACCTTCACCTTTTGATGCTGCAATTATTTCCCCTGCCAATCTTTCTTTCATTGTTTTTTCGCCACGCATACGTGAATAACGAATCAACCATTTGATACCCAATGAAACTTTTCGTTCGGGTCTTACTTCGATAGGAACCTGGAAGGTTGCACCACCTACCCTTCGGCTTTTTACTTCAACCGCAGGCATGATGTTGTTTAACGCATTTTTCCAAATTTCAAGACCATTTTCCTTGGTCTTACTTTCTATGATTTTAATAGAATCATAGAAAATTCCATAGGAAAGGCTCTTTTTTCCATCTACCATTAGATAGTTGACAAATTTTGTTACCAGTGTATCGCCGTATACCGGATCTGGCAAAATGTATCTTTTTTTAGGTTTAGCTTTTCTCATCCTAACTCTCTATTATTTTTTCTCTTTTGGACGTTTTGCACCGTATTTAGACCTGCGTTGTGTTCTTCCGTTCACACCTGCTGTATCCAGGGCACCGCGAATTATGTGGTATCGAACACCCGGAAGGTCTTTTACCCTACCTCCCCTGATCAATACAATTGAGTGCTCCTGAAGGTTGTGGCCTTCACCGGGTATATAAGCATTTACTTCCTTACCATTTGTCAACCTTACCCTGGCCACTTTACGCATGGCAGAGTTTGGCTTTTTAGGTGTAGTCGTATAAACACGTGTACAAACCCCTCTTCTCTGCGGACATGAATCCAGTGCAGGGGATTTGGATTTGGAAGTTAACTGCTTCCTTCCTTTTCTTACTAACTGTTGTATAGTTGGCATTTATCCTATTTTAGTATTGTCCTAAATTTTGGGAACGCAAAGATAGAAATATTGGTATCATATCCCAATAGCGTCCGATAATTATTACGCTTCACCGACTGTTCCTCCAAAATTAATTGGGTAGCGGTGTGCTTCTTCCACCTGGTTGATGGCTCCAAAAGTATTTTCATACTTTTCGATGTTTTCTTCCAGAGCATGCAAAAGGCGTTTTGCATGCTCCGGGGTAATAACTATCCTTGATTTTACTTTGGCCTTTGGCACTCCGGGCATCAAGCGAATAAAATCAATCACAAATTCACTGCTCGAATGTGCAATCATAGCCAGATTGGCATATACACCTTCTGCAATTTCTTCAGAAAGTTCAATATTGATGTTTTTCTGTGCCTTTAGGGCTTTTTCATCTTTATCACTCATCATCCTTCTGTTAAAATTTCTTTGGATCGATTGAATTCTTCCCGTGAAGTTATGAGCTTGTCATATTCACTTTTTGAAACCACAATGTTTTTGTGGTACTTTCTCACGCCTGTACCTGCAGGGATCAAATGACCAACAATTACATTTTCCTTTAGTCCCATCAGGTAATCTGACTTACCCCGTATCGACGCTTCACTCAATACCTTGGTAGTTTCCTGGAATGAAGCTGCAGAAATAAAGCTTTCGGTACCCAATGATGCCTGTGTAATACCCTGCAAAGTAGGCCGTGATACAGCTGCCTGTGCATTTCGTACTTTCACTAACTTCAGATCCCTTCGCTTCAGGTTTGAATTTTCATCTCGCAATCGACGACTAGTAATGATCTGACCTCTTTTTAAGGTTTCAGAATCACCGGCATCTTCAACCACTTTTTTATCCATGATTGAATCATTTTCATCCATAAAGGCAAAGCGGTCAACCACCTGATTGGTTAGGAAGTTGGTATCGCCTGCATCAATGATGATCACTTTCTGCATCATCTGACGTACAATAACTTCGATGTGCTTATCATTGATTTTTACCCCCTGCAAACGGTATACTTCCTGAATTTCATTTACCAGATACTCCTGAACGGCAGTAGGTCCCTGAATCGAAAGGATATCAGCCGGCGTAATTGCACCATCCGACAAAGGTTCACCTGCCCGGATAAAATCATTATCCTGTACCAATATATGCTTGGAAAGTGGTACCAAATACCTTTTTTTCACACCGTCTTTGGACTCGATAAATATTTCTCGGTTACCCCGCTTGATACCTCCATAGGTAACAACGCCATCAATTTCCGTAACTACTGCAGGGTTGGAAGGGTTTCGTGCTTCGAAAAGCTCGGTTACCCGGGGAAGACCCCCGGTAATATCCCTTGATTTACCTGTTTTTCGAGGAATCTTGGCCAGTACTTGTCCTGCCTTGATTTTTTCTCCTTCTTCGACAGCAAGGTGGGCACCAACCGGGATGTTATAAGCTTTCTCCTGATCCTTACCTTCTACATTGATCGCAGGGTTTTTGGTCTTATCCTTGGTATCAATAATTACTTTTTCACGGTGTCCTGTCTGCTCATCGGATTCTTCCTTGAACGTAACGCCCTCAATAATCGCATCAAATGTGACATTACCGTCAAACTCTGAAAGGATCACGGCGTTATAAGGATCCCAATAGCAAAGCTCATCGCCTTTGGCTACCTTGTCCCCGTCTTTTACACGCAAGATGGCTCCATAAGGAACATGATTGCTGATCAGGACGGTATCTTTTTTCTCATTCAAAATCTTGATTTCACCAGAACGTCCCATCACGACCTGAATGCTCTCACCTTCGTTGTTGGTCGTTTTAACCGTACGTAGTTCATCAAATTCCAGGATACCATCAAATTTGGATTTGATATTGGCATCTACAGCAATGTTGGATGCGGTACCCCCTACGTGGAAAGTACGTAGTGTAAGCTGCGTACCTGGCTCACCGATGGATTGGGCGGCGATTACTCCTACTGCCTCACCAATATGGCTCATGTTACCACTCGACAGGTTACGTCCGTAACATTTGGAGCAAACACCCTGTTTTGCCTCACATGTCAATACCGAACGTATTTCCACCTCTTCAATACTTGAATTTTCAATGATTTCAGAGATTTCTTCCGTTATTTCTTCGGCCGAAGCTACGATTAATTCCTTCGTAATAGGGTCATAGATATCATGAACCGAAACCCTGCCGAGGATACGCTCTGACAATGGCTCTACAATTTCCTCATTATCCTTAAGTGCCGTCACAACCTGTCCGCGCAATGAACCACAATCGTCTTCATTTACGACAACATCCTGTGCCACATCGACCAATCGACGTGTCAGGTAACCGGCATCTGCTGTTTTAAGGGCTGTATCAGCCAGACCTTTACGCGCACCGTGGGTAGAAATGAAATATTCCAATACATCCAATCCTTCTTTAAAGTTGGACAAAATAGGGTTTTCAATGATCTCACCTACCGAACCCTGAAGGTTTTTCTGAGGTTTCGCCATCAATCCCCTCATACCACCCAGCTGTCGGATCTGTTCACGTGACCCCCTTGCACCTGAGTGCATCATCATGTAGATGGAGTTGAATCCCTGGTCATCTTCTTCCAATTGCTTCATCAAGGTAGAAGTCAGCATGGTATTGGTTCGAGTCCAGATATCAATTACCTGATTGTAACGCTCATTGTCCGTAATCAATCCCATCAGGTAATTGTTCCAGATTGCCTCAACATCCGACTTTGCCTGAAGTACCAATGACTCTTTTTCTTCGGGGATTTTGATATCACCCAGTCCCATGGAAAGACCGCCTTTATAAGCCATCTGGAATCCCAAATCCTTAATATCATCCAGGAAAAGTGCTGCACGGGCCATTCCCGTTTCTTTTACTACTTTGGATATAATGGACTGTAGCTTTTTCTTGGTCAACAACTCGTTGATATAGCCGACTTCTTCGGGTACAAACTGGTTGAAAAGAATCCTTCCGGCAACGGTCTCAATAAGTTTGGTCTCAAGCTCATTATTTTCATTCATGACCTTTACCCGAACATGGATATAGGCATGCTTGGAAATTCTGTTTTCGTTAAGGGCTACAATCACTTCTTCAGGATTATAGAACCTCATTCCCTCACCCTCAACTTTATGGTCTGCCGTGCTCCTTCGGCCTTTGGTAACATAGTACAATCCCAATACCATGTCCTGAGACGGAACGGCAATCGGTGCCCCGTTGGCGGGGTTTAGGATATTGTGCGATGAAAGCATCAGCAACGAAGCTTCCAGGATCGCCTCATGACCTAGGGGTACGTGTACCGCCATCTGGTCACCATCAAAGTCAGCGTTAAATGCCGTACAAACCAAAGGGTGTAACTGTATCGCTTTACCTTCAATCAGTTTGGGCTGAAAAGCCTGAATACCCAGACGGTGCAAGGTTGGAGCCCTGTTGAGCATTACCGGATGGCCTTTCAATACATTTTCAAGGATATCCCACACCACCGGATCTTTGCGGTCAACAATCTTTTTGGCCGATTTTACGGTTTTAACAATGCCCCGTTCGATTAATTTTCGGATTACAAACGGCTTAAATAATTCAGCCGCCATGTCTTTGGGGAGACCGCATTCATGCATTTTCAGCTCTGGTCCTACCACAATAACCGATCGGCCGGAATAATCCACCCGTTTACCCAACAGGTTTTGACGGAAACGTCCCTGCTTTCCTTTGAGCATGTCGCTCAGTGATTTAAGTGCACGGTTTCCATCCGAGCGAACGGCATTTACTTTTCTTGAATTATCAAAAAGTGAATCCACCGCTTCCTGAAGCATCCTTTTTTCGTTACGAAGGATCACCTCGGGTGCCTTAATATCAATTAATCGCTTTAAGCGGTTGTTTCGGATGATAACCCTACGGTACAAATCATTCAGATCCGAGGTAGCAAACCTTCCACCATCCAACGGAACCAACGGGCGCAATTCAGGTGGAATAACCGGAACCATTTTAATGATCATCCATTCCGGACGGTTTTCGATACGGGTACGGGCATCCCTGAATGCTTCGACTACCCGCAATCGTTTTAACGCTTCGGCTTTTCGCTGCTGCGATGTATCCGTAGCCGCCTGATGTCTCAAATCGTACGATAGTTCGTCAAGCTCGATTCGTGACAACAGCATTTCGAGGGCTTCAGCCCCCATTTTGGCAATAAATTTATTCGGATCTTCGTCATCCAACAGATGATTCTCACGAGGCAACTTATCGAGGATGTCCAGGTATTCGTCTTCCGTCAGAAAATCGAGCTGATTAATACCATCTTCTTCCTTCACTCCTGGCTGGATGACAACATAGCGCTCGTAATAGATGATCTGATCAAGTTTTTTGGTAGGGAGTCCCAACAAATAACCAATCTTGTTTGGCAATGACCTGAAATACCAGATATGCGCAATAGGAACCACAAGTTCGATGTGCCCCATTCGCTCCCTTCGTACTTTTTTCTCGGTCACTTCCACACCACAACGATCGCAAATAATCCCTTTGTAGCGAATACGCTTGTATTTTCCACAATGACACTCCCAATCCTTTACAGGACCAAAAATCCTCTCACAAAACAATCCACCCATTTCCGGCTTATATGTCCGGTAATTAATGGTTTCAGGCTGTGTTACTTCCCCATGTGAACTTTCCAGTATGGACTCAGGTGAAGCCAGACTTATTGTGACTTTGGAAAAGTCATTAGTCAGTTTTTTATTTTTTCTAAATGCCATAGTTTATTTCTATAGTAATTGCCAACAGGCGGTGTTTCTTGATTAATCCAGGGTAATTTCCAAAGCTAGTCCTCTCAATTCATGTACAAGCACATTGAATGATTCCGGGATATTGGGTTTATTCATATTCTCCCCTTTTACAATGGCTTCATAGGCTTTGGCACGTCCGATTACGTCATCCGACTTGATCGTCAATATTTCCTGAAGGACATTGGCCGCACCGAATGCCTCAAGTGCCCAAACCTCCATCTCTCCAAAACGCTGACCACCAAATTGAGCTTTACCACCCAAAGGCTGCTGGGTAATGAGAGAGTAGGGCCCGATTGAACGTGCGTGCATCTTATCATCGACCAGGTGACCCAATTTGAGCATATAGGTAACCCCAACGGTAACCGGCTGGTCAAATTTGACACCCGTAAGTCCATCGTACAGGTAGGTACGCCCAAACGAAGGCAATCCAGCTTCTTTTAGTTCATGCTGCACCTCATCTTCAGTTGCTCCGTCAAAAATTGGCGTTGCGTATTTTTTGTTAAGCTTTAATCCTGCCCAACCCAATACGGTTTCATAGATCTGACCAATGTTCATCCTGGAAGGTACACCAAGTGGGTTAAGCACGATATCCATGGGTGTACCATCGGCCATAAATGGCATATCTTCTTCCCGAACGATTTTCGCGACTACACCTTTGTTACCGTGACGACCAGCCATTTTATCCCCAACTTTCAATTTACGTTTTTTGGCAACATAAACTTTGGCCAGCTGTACGATTCCCGCAGGCAGTTCATCCCCTACTTCGAGGGTGAAACGTTCCCGTTTGAATTTTCCGGAAATTTCATTCCGCTTGACAATGTAGCGCTTGATCAGTTTGAAGATAACTTGATCTGTCCATTCATCGCCTGTCCAGTTTTCAATTACCAGGTCACTTATCAGGTTGACTTCTTCCGGTACATTGTATGTGCTCTCATCCCTGAAAATGTTTTTCGAAGGGAACAAATTAGCCTCGATGTTTTTACGGTTAAACTTAACCCCTTTGGAAATGACCTCTTCGCCAAACTTATGCCGAACACCCTGAGATGTTTTACCATCCAGCAATTCAACCAATTTTTCAATCATCTGATTACGAATTTCGGTCAATTGCTGTCCATAGCGGCTTTTAAGTATTTCTACTTCCTTTTTAGAACGGACGCGAACGTCTTTGTCCTTTTTAGGCCGTGCAAACAATTTGGTGTCAATAACTACTCCCCTCAAAGAAGGAGAAGCTTTGAGTGAAGCATCCTTTACATCACCTGCTTTATCACCGAAGATGGCACGAAGCAGTTTTTCTTCCGGAGTAGGATCTGATTCCCCTTTTGGGGTAATCTTTCCGATCAATATATCCCCTTCCCTGATTTCCGCACCGATCCGGATTATACCGTTCTCGTCCAGGTTTTTAACGGCTTCTTCACTTACGTTCGGGATTTCAGAGGTTAATTCTTCCTCACCACGTTTTGTGTCCCGGACTTCAAGGTCAAATTCTTCGATGTGAATGGACGTAAAAATATCCTCACGTACCACACGCTCAGAAATTACGATCGCATCTTCAAAGTTGTATCCCTGCCAGGGCATGTAGGCTACCATCAGGTTTCGACCAAGGGCCAATTCCCCGTTCTGAGTAGCAAATCCCTCGCATAATGGCTGTCCTTTCTGGACTTTTTGTCCTTTCTGGACAATAGGTTTGAGGTTTAAACAGGTATCCTGGTTAGTTCGTCGGAATTTCACCAGTTGATATTCCACACTGGGCGAATCGAATGAGACGATTTTTTCTTCATCCGATTGTTCGTATAAAACCACGATTTTCTTGGCATCCACGTATTCTACAACGCCATTTTCCTTTGCCAGGATCAGGGCGCGCGAATCGAGTGCCACACGTCGTTCCAGTCCGGTACCTACGATAGGGGCTTCAGGCTTTAATAATGGTACGGCCTGACGCTGCATGTTAGATCCCATCAAGGCGCGGTTGGCATCATCGTGTTCCAGGAAAGGAATCAGTGAAGCGGCCACCGACACGATTTGGTTTGGTGCCACATCCATATAGGTCAATTGGTCGGGTTCCACAACCGGGAAGTCACCTTCGAACCTGGCCTTTACGCGTGAGTTAACAAATTTGCCCTTATCATCAAGAGGCGCATTTGCCTGTGCAATATTGAATGTATCTTCTTCTTCTGCTGTCAGGTATTTTACAAAACCAGACATGTCCACTTTTCCGGATGCTACTTCCCGGTATGGGGTCTCGATGAATCCCATACCATTCACTTTTGCATGCACACACAGCGAGGAAATCAACCCAATATTTGGTCCTTCCGGTGTTTCAATGGTACAAAGCCTACCGTAGTGTGTATAGTGAACGTCCCTTACTTCAAAACCAGCCCTTTCACGAGACAAACCGCCTGGTCCGAGTGCAGACATACGACGTTTATGGGTGATTTCGGCGAGCGGGTTGGTCTGATCCATAAATTGAGACAACTGGTTCGTCCCAAAGAATGAATTAATTACAGAAGATAATGTTCTTGCATTGATCAAATCGACCGGCTTGAAATCCTCGTTATCGCGCACGTTCATGCGTTCACGGATCGTTCGGGCCATTCGGGCCAAACCAACACCGAATTGGGCATACAATTGTTCTCCTACGGTACGGACACGACGGTTACTTAAATGGTCAATATCATCGACAACAGCCCGGCTATTGATCAGACCGATC
>JAOUOM010000562.1 GCA_029880385.1 Cyclobacteriaceae bacterium
CCATTTCCAGCCCGATACGTCCGCCCAGTTGCTGAAGTTCGGGAAGTGTAGTCTGTTCAAATTTATTTTTGAGCAATGCCTTGTATTCTTTCCAGAATTCATGTGCGGGGCAGGGTTCTTCGATACCACAACCCGGCAATCCCAACATACACTGGTCGAAAAAGGTATCCCCTTCGAGCACATTTACGATTTCGATCAGGGTGATGTCGTCTTCATCCTTGTCAAATGCGATGCCGCCGGCCGGTCCCCGGTACGATTTAAGGATTCCGGCCTGTGTGAGTGTTTGCAGTATTTTGGTTAGAAAATGAAAAGATATGTCCAGTTGTTCAGCAATCTCCCGAATGTTCACGTAGGGGGCGGTATCCTTCTTCATTAGCATATACATCAACGCACGGATGCCATAAATCGTCGTTTTTGAAAAAACTTTCATGATTCGGTCTTTGAAGTCTTAAATATACCATGCGATCATAAAGTGAAAAAATTTGCGCCCTTATTTTTTATCAGTGGCGTTTGTCCGGTGTACCTGCCTTTGGTATAAAACACCCCCTTTCTCCTCCAACTTCCCGTTAATTTTGTATTGGAATGAAAAAAACCTATTCACTGGTCACCTTTTTCCTGCTGGTGTGGATGTCGCTTCAGGGTCAATCCATCGAAATTAGACGTGCTACCAGCCCGGTCTATGTGGATGGGGTATTGAATGAAGCGGCCTGGCAGTTTGCGGATTCAGCAGTCAATTTCATGCAATATTTTCCGTCTGATTCGTCATTGGCGCATGCCCAGACCAAAGTATTGATCCTCTATGATGATGATTTTATCTATGTGGCGGGTATCATGTCAAACCTGTCGCCTACACGCACTACGTATGTAACGCCTTCCTTACGGCGCGATTTCAGGGGCGAGGCCAACGACAGCTTTTCGGTGACATTTGATCCATATAAAGACCACACCAATGGCTTCTTGTTTGGGATCAACCCCTTTGGTGTACGTAGGGAAGCCCTAATTTCAGAAGGAGGCACCGGCCGCAACAGTTTCGGGATTGACTGGGACAATAAATGGATGGGAGAGGCCACGCGGAATGAAGGCTACTGGATAGCCGAAATGGCCATTCCGTTTAAGTCACTCCGTTTTACCGAGAATCAGGAAGAGTGGTATATCAATTTTTACAGGGTAGACAGTGACTATGCCGAGCGGTCTACCTGGTCGCCTATTCCGCGCAATTTTTCGATCACCAATATGGCTACGCACCGTACGATGAAATGGGATGAGCCTACGAAAAAGCCCGGGGCCAACCTGTCGCTGATACCCTATGTGGCGATGGGTACCATGCAGGATTTTGAGGGGGGGGAGCCCGGCGGGAGCTATCGGAGTATCGGCGGGGATATAAAATACGGGATCACACCGAGCCTTAACCTGGACCTTACCATCAATCCTGATTTTTCGCAGGTGGAGGTGGATCAGCAGGTGACGAACCTGGATCGGTTTGAAATCTATTTTCCGGAGCGACGGCAGTTTTTTCTTGAAAATGCCGACCTGTTTGCCAATTTTGGTAACCGCTCCACGCGTCCGTTTTTTTCACGTCGGATTGGTGTGGCACGAGATACGGCTACCGGCCAAAACATTCAGAACCCGATTCCCATTGGCACAAGGCTTAGCGGCAAGATAAACAACAATACACGTGTCGGACTGATCTCCATGCAGGCAGGGCGGGATGTAGCAAATGGCCTTCCGTCGTATAATTATTCGGTGGCCACTCTCCAGCAGAAAGTATTTACCCGATCCAATGTGAGCTTCCTGTTTATCAATAAACAGACGCTTGATATGCCAGAATCGTACGACAGCCTCGAAAATAAAGCGTACAACCGGACAGCCGGGATCGATTATAACCTGGCCTCGGCCGATAATAAGTGGAACGGGAAGGCCTTCTACCATCGCTCCATGGGGCCGGTGGCGGTTGACGGTGCTTTTGCTGCCGGCCTCGACCTGAATTTCAGCACACTCAAATGGCAGTGGGATTTGTCTGGACAGTCGGTTGGGGCTCATTACAATCCCGAAGTGGGCTTTGTACGCCGTACCGATATCCGGCAGTTGTCCAGTACGATTCAGCATACATTTTTCCCTTCGGCCACCATCATACAGAGCCATGGGCCGGGGTTTGATTTTGACATGACAGGCAATCGCACCTATGGGTTGCTGGACTGGGATGTCAACCTGCTGTATAAAGTCAAGTTTCGGAATACATCCTTATTTGATTTGCGTCTGAGGCGGCAGTACACGTATTTGTTTGAAGGGTTTGATCCCAGCGGCACGGGTGCGCTGAAGCTTCCGGACAACACCTATTACACCAACAATATGCTCATCGGCAGCTACGT
>JAOUOM010000563.1 GCA_029880385.1 Cyclobacteriaceae bacterium
ATGGTTGGTTGCTCTTACTTTGAAAACATATTCACCTGTAGGAAGATTTGTATAGGTGGCCACTCTCAAATGCTCTACATAATTCCAGTCATCATCAAATCCCTCCAGGGTATAGGCATAGTGGGTATGACGAGGAAAATGGTAATCAATACCAGCATAGGTGATGGAGAAAAAATTTTGCCAGGGTTGTAAGATAACGGTATCCTGGTAGTTGATGCTAGTGTGTAAGACAGCCGTATCGCTGGGTAGTACCCGGTTGTAGGTAAGTTGAAAATCCGTAAAAACAATTGGAATCGAATCGGGGGTTATCGAAACCTGTTCTGGGAAAAAACACGTAGCTCCATACAGCCCTCCAAAATACAAGGCACCCTCTGAGTCAATGAGTTTACTATCGTAGTTAAACTCATTTCCCTGAATTCCGTCGGTATCTTTAAAATTGATCAGTGAGCCGGATAACGGATCAAATTTTTGAATCCCTGCCAGTGTTGATAGCCACAAATAACCTTCGCTATCCTGCAAAATGCTCATGATCTCACTTTCTATACCCAGACTGGCACCATAGGACTCAAATGATCCTGTTTCATATCTAAACTTTAGCAGCCCCTTTCCCAGGCTTCCAATCCACAGGTTTCCCTCTCTGTCTTCCAGGATATCGCGTAATACATTGGTGGCAATACTGTGTGGAATATTTTCATCATGCATATACCGACGAAAGGTACCTGTCTCCCGGTTCAACAGGTTTAGCCCCCCTGTATGAGTCGTGATCCAAAGATTTTTCCGACTGTCTTCTATTATTTTCGCTATATAATTTCCCCCTATACTCGTCGTATCATGCTCATCATACCGATGATGAATGAATTGATTCCTGTCGGGCAAAAATTCGTCCAGTCCGTCAATCAGGTTTCCGACCCAGATTCGACCCTGGCTGTCCTGAAACAGGGACCAGATATTGTTTGATGCAACCGATAAGGGATTTTCCGGATCGTGAAGAAAATGGCGGATTTCATTAGTTTTTGTGTCTATATAATTCAAACCACCTCCATAGGTGCCTGCATATACATTGTTTTTCTCATCAATAAGAAGGGATTTGACCATATTCGAACTGATGGAAGAAGGATTAGCCGGATTGTGCAGAAAGGAGGTGTATTGTTGGCTTTTGGGGTTATACCGGTATAAACCTTCTCCGCTGGTACCAATCCATATGTTTTTGTCATGATCCTCAACCATAGACAATACGGCCATTTTGGTCCGACTACCCAGAGCAGGGTCAGTATTGACCATATTCGTAAAGGCGTTGGTTTTTGTTGAAATAAGTTTTATTCCTTCATTGTAAGTGCCGATCCACAGGTTGTCCGTTCGATCCCGGTAGATTATTTTAACAGCCAGCGAAGTAAAAGTGGGATCATTAATCGCAATCAATTCACGAAAGCCTTCATTTTTGGGGTTGAAAATGGATATACCATAGCCATCTGTCCCAAACCAGAGTTCCCCTTCAGGGCTTTCATATATACAACTGACGATGTTGTGTTCCAGGCTTTTTGCGGTTTTTGTATTTTTACGGTAATGAGTAAACAGACCTGTAGATAAGTTTAATCTATCCACTCCGGCTGCGTGAGTGGCAAACCAAATGTTGTTATTTTGGTCTTCATGTATTTTATTTATCTTGCCAGCACCCAGACCGTTTCCCTTCGGATCAAATTGGTATATTTTTTTTATTTCGTTTTCATTTTTCATCAGGTAGACACTTTCATCCACCGATACCCAGATTTCTTTCCTTTTATCGACAAAAATATCACGAACAATACCCTTTGAAATTGCCTGGATGCGTGTTGCCTGAATCTTATTATATTCATCACGACGTAAAATAAATAATCCGGCATCTGTACCGACCCAAAAAGTGCCGGATGGGTACTCGTTGATCACATTGATTGTTTCGTGTGAAATATTCGTCCCATTGGATGCTTCAATAAGATGAAATATTCCCCTGCTTCTCTCATACCAGTGAAGGCCTTCATTTGTGCCTATTAATAAATGTCCTTGACTACATTCAAATATTGTTTTAATGGTATTTGAGCGGAGACTTGTAGTATCCCCTTCAATATTTTTAAAAATGGTAAATTCATACCCGTCAAATCGGTTGAGCCCGTTGTCTGTACCAATCCAAATATAACCATCACTATCTTGGCGTATAGCATTGATATTGGATTGGGAAAGCCCATCCTGGGCTGACATATTATAAATAAAAGGGTAGGATGTTTGAGCGTAACTTAATTTTCCGAATAGTATTGCCAAAAGAATAACCCAAACACGTAATGTTTGACACAATGAAATACAATATTGAAACATGAAAAAAACTATTCTTTTGATA
>JAOUOM010000039.1 GCA_029880385.1 Cyclobacteriaceae bacterium
TATTCGTGAATTAGTGGAAGATGGGTCGGATGGTTTCCTTACCGATTGGCAGAATCTGGAGAAAGTGGCGAATACGATCCGTAACCTGCTTTCGGACAAGGAATTGACATCCCGGATTTCGGAAAACGTATACCGCAAAGCTGAACGCTTTTCCTGGGAAAACAGGGGGCGTCATTTGCTTGAATTCCTGAATAATCCGGATCAAAGGCTATAGGGATGCCGGTACGTCCAGTATTTTCAAAAATGCTTCCGCTCTCAATTCCATCCAGCTATAGTCTTTCCCCCAAAGTGTAAAGCCGGTATGTCCACCCTTTGTCGGGATTTCCAGGTATACGTTTGGGTTTTGAGAAGCTACCTCACGGGGATAGCACTTTTTGCCAAGCATGGGGTCGTTTTGTGCATTTACAATCAAAACCGGGCGATTGATTTGAGGCAAAAACTGGTCACAGGTGGC
Source organism: Cyclobacteriaceae bacterium (assembly GCA_029880385.1). GTDB lineage: Bacteria > Bacteroidota > Bacteroidia > Cytophagales > Cyclobacteriaceae > JAOUOM01. The sequence goes on from JAOUOM010000039.1 coordinate 455, forward strand.
CTTTTTGTAAAAATCGCCGATATTTTCAAAACCATGCAGGGGCACGGTGTAATGCCTGTGAAAATCATCAAAGGATGAAATGTTTTCGATGGGATCCACGGGGATCACATCCGGGTGCTCCAGGGCTTTTTTTCGAATTTTTACGAGGAGCTTTTTCAGGAATTTCATTTTGTAAATCCTGTTTTCCCTCCGCTCCAGTTGCCGGGCACTGTCATGCAGGCTACAGGGTACCGAAAATGTGACAGCACCCCGGATACGGCTATCTCTTCCCGGATTTTCACCCAGGTATTTCAGGCTGAGGCTTCCGCCCATCGAGTACCCAAACAAGACCGCCTGTTGGTATGTCCTGTTTTTAAGTGCATGGTCAACTACATCGGCTAAATCGTGGGTGGCGCCATGATGATAAAAACAGGGTAGCCGGTTCATTTCGCCGCTACAACTCCGGCAATTCCAGGCCAGGATATCCCATCCCCGTTGCGAAAAGTAGTTTGCCGTTCGTTTTACATAGTACCTGTCAGTTCCCCCTTCCAGGCCATGGCTTATGATCATGAGTTTTGTATTATGGTTTTGCACCCAGTCCAAATCCAAAAAATCCCCATCGGCTAATTCCAGTCGTTCCCTTTGGTAGTTGATATCCACGGCTTTGAAGAAAAGGGACGGAAAGATGGTTTCAATATGACGATTAAAAAACAGGAGGGGTCGCGAACGATAGGAAGGCGTATCAATCAGAGGCATTTTCCAAAAATGGCATGTAAAATTCGAAATAGAAACGTTTGTTTTCTCAAAAGGTATAAAATTGGGCGGGACTGATCATCCGTAGCAATCGATCAGTTGTCAGGTGCACCACAATCGACCCATGTAGCAATCAGGCGAACCTCTTCGTCCTTTAACGGCCCGGAGGGAGGCATAGTGCCTTCCGTTACCCGCACTTTTATCCGGTCAGCTGCTGCAATGATGTTTTGGCTGCTGTCAAAGTTTGGCCTGCCAGTAACATTGAAGTGGCAACCCGAAATGGCGCAATTCTCTGTTAGGAGTGGTGACACATTACTTGCAAGGCTTGCGCCTACCTGTATGGCTGATGTGGTTGAGCATCCCTTGCCATCCGTTACGGTCACCGAGTGATTTCCTGAATTGAGTCCTGTAAAAAGGTTTGTGCTTACGGGTGCATTATTGTCCAGCTGGTATTGGTAGGTGCTGTCTCCTCCCGTGGCCGTTACCGTGATGGTGCCATCCTGTATGCCACATCCTTCGGTGGTCAGTATCACCGAAATTGCGGCACTACCTGAAAGCGTGTGACTAAGTGAAACCTCACATCCCTGTGTATCCTTTACTGAAAATGTATGTTTCCCGGCATTTAGGGAACTAAAATCAGAAGATGTACCCAAAGGGCCTCCATCTACCGAAAACAGATAGGGGCTTTTGCCCCCAGTGGCAGTGAGCGATACACTACCGGGCGATGTGCAACCCGGATCGGTAGCTGAGCCTATATTTAACGATAACCCGGAGGTTGTACAATCCATGACAGGATCTACCTCCTGGCTGCAGGAAATCGCGAACGCCAGGGATAAGAGCCATACGGGGATCGGATATATTTTTTGAAAAGAAGGGTTCATAGCCATATTGAGTTTTCAGGTTAGAAAAATGGAGCAGGCTTTTCGGAGTTGCGGGAGCCTACCAGTCCCCTTTTACAGGATCAATTTGAATAAAGGTATAATAAAATATGTACATACATATAAAATCAGGAATAAAATGATTCATTCGATGTTCGGACGATTTCCCAGGTATGGTCAGCCATCAGCCGGACTTCCGCTTCGAACGATTCAAATGGGATTTTCCTGCCCCATTCTTCCGGGCTCACCATTGAGAGGACATCTTCACCATTTTTTCGCTTATACAAAAAATAAACCTTGTTAATGACCGGTTGAAACCCCATGGATGCAAGGTAGATCCGCTCCGATATTTCGATCCTTTTTTTCAGGTATTCAGCCTGGCTTACCAGCAACTTCATTTGTTCGGCCAATTGCCTAAACTGTCTGTCGGTTTGTTCGTGCATGGCAGCAATGGCATTTCCCTTTATCCTTCCCTTGTCTTCCGGCCTGATCAGGGCACTACCAATTGTGTGGGCATATTCGATCAGCCCGGGGTAGTCGGTTATCTTTTCTTTTTCCTTTTCAAGGTCGATTTTTGACAGGTCGATTTTTTTGTTCACAGGGTTCGTTTTTTTAAGGGAAACAAATAACCAACGGCATAAAATACCGGTTTTTCCAGGGATCATAGCCAATGAAATTACAACCCGTGGGAGATAAATTCAAATTTATTCGGTCATTCGTTCTTTCAGGTTTTTCTTTGCACCCGGCCAGGTAGTCCGGTGGCTGATGTCAATCCCAATCAATAGCATCGACAACAGAAAAAGGGCTGCCAGGAGCAGAAAAATCTTTTTAGATCGTTTCATGAGTGCTTGATTTTTTGGGATAGGGCATAAATTCCATCAAAATAAAAGCGAAAATAATTTGATTTGAAAAAGATGATGGGAAATGATCAGGTAACTTTAGGTCAACCTTTTACAATCTTCCCGTCCAAAGTAGCGTAACACAAAAATAACCGTCATACACATGAACATCAAAGGTAAGCTAATCGAAAAATCAGAAACGCAGGAAGTGAGTGCCTCCTTTCGCAAGCGTGAATTTGTGGTAGAATTTGCCGAAAACCCGCAATACCCCGAATACCTGAAATTTGAATTGATTCAGGCGAATTGTGATCAGGTAAATGACGTACAAGTAGGTGAAATGATTTCCATATCCTTTAATCTGAAGGGAAGGAAGTGGACCGATCCTCAGGGAAATGTCAAATATTTCAATTCATTGCAGGCATGGCGGATTGAAAGAGAGCATTCAGGCACAACAGCAGACCCCATACCACAGGAAGAGCAGCAATGGGTGGGCGATAGTTTTTCGGAAGACGATGACCTGCCATTTTAAGTCCTTCTTTTTCTGAATGTGATGGGAATATACTCTTCGGTGGGCAGGCCTATATGGGCCAGCTCCCATCCAGGGTGGTATGTTTCGATCAGGTTTTTAATGCATGCCACACGATCCTGCGGTGAAAAGGGACACTCGTCCCAATAGAATATTTCCACACGGTAATGGTATTGTTTTTTGATCCCGTTGATTTTTACCTCGACTTCAATGTTTTGTTCTTCATCTGGTCGTGGAATTTCGATCCCAATGATTGCCATAATTATGATGTTTTAGATAACTTGATACCTTGGTTTGGGGCAAAAAACATACCCGATTGTATATTTGCCTGATCAACAGCTAGTTATAAAATAAAAAGTAGTTAAAAGTGAACGAAAAAAAGACACCCGGGTGTACGGGTTTGGCACACAATTACAGGGGCTTCCACTATTTGCCGGTTCTGGCCATCATGTGGGTATTTTTTCAGTCGTGCAGTTCAGGCGAGGATAAAGCTAACCGGCCGTCACCCTTTGTTCAGGATAGTACGTTGGTCCAGGGACAAAAAATCAAAATCGAATACAGCAGCCCGCGGGTAAAGGAACGGGTAATATGGGGGGATTTGGTGCCTTACGATGAAGTATGGCGGACAGGGGCGAATGAAGCAACCGTTTTCAAGTGTTGATTTGCTCATGAGTGACGGACTGTTGAAGAAAGGGAAATATGCGTTATTCACGCTTCCTGGTGAAACTGACTGGGTAATTATTTTTAATAAAAAATGGGATCAGTGGGGTGCGTATAGTTACGATGAAAAAGATGATGCGTTACGCATGACGTTGAAGCCGCTAAGGGGCCGGGATTTTGCTGAAAGAATGACCTTTTCTTTTGAAGAGGATAGTTTGGCCTTTCATTGGGAATACCTTCAATTTAGCATCCCGCTACAACCGGCTAATTAACGTTGCTTTAAGGTTTCATTGATAATGCGGACAATGAGGGCTGTCATCTGATCGATGGTATCTTCACATCCGTGGATCATAAATCGTCGACGCATCTGTATCGGGTCAATGTAACCAATATAGGTATCGTCATTTTCTTCCCACACCATGATTTTTAAGGGGAGATCATAAGCGGCTGTTTTTTCACAGGCGATCAGTTGGGAGGTTAAATACGGGTCTTCAAAAAGCAGGATGTGGGTAGGCTCCATAAAAACACCTCTGTCTGCAGCTATTTTATTGTGTATAACAGTTTCAAAGAGGAGGAGGTCTTTACTTTTGATTACATTTTCAAGCTTGGCGGTGGTTTCTTCCACAGATATTTTCGACAAATACACGGTGAGGTTTTGAGCGGAAACAGGTGAAATTCCGCTCAATATAAAGGCAAAAAAAGCCAACAAGGAATATACGTGAGATGGCTTTGTCCTATGTTTTCGTTTATTTTGACATAGTAGGGACAGGCGGCAAAAACCTGATAGGCACTTCATAGTTAGGTTGTTTTTTCAGTTTGGTGAACCGGTTATGATACAGATCGTGTCAGCGAAAACGCGAAAAAGTCTGTTTTCAAACAGCGTAAAATACATTACATATTTTTTTACACAAAATTTTATAACATAATGTACAGGTTATTTACTTTGTGTAAGCACATTTACCATGTGGAATATGGGAACCGATTTTTTAAAAAAGAAGATAACACGTAAGGAAGAATAAATGTTGCATTTCTTTTAAGGTTTGAATTTAACAGGGATAGCATACTTTTTTCACTATTCCACGTGCCAGGGAATAATTAATGCTAATTTTAACGCAAACTTGCTAGGGTAATGAATATATACGCAAAGCTCACGTTACTGTGCCTCGCACTCGTGATTGTGAGCAGTTCCATCCTCTTTGTTTCTACAAATTACAAATATGAAAGGGCGTTTCGTGATGAGATTCAACGATCGACCGAAAATCAGTCGCGACAGGTAGTCGGCAGCATGGAGCGATTCATCTATTCGCGGTTAAATGAAATCGAGATTGCGGCGGCCAATCCAATATTTCTGCAAAAAGGAACCAGCGGGACATCCCTTTTCCGCACCTTGCAGGGAATCGAAAAGTCAAATGGGATCTATCACAAAGTGATACTTTTTTCCAGGGATGGTCGCATGATCAAAGATTCACATAACGAAGAATCTGTGAACCTAACAGCTTCTTTGTTGAATGTATTTACATCCCTCACGGAAAAAAACAATTCAGTTTTAGGGATAGAGGAAAATGAAGCGAGCGGTAAAGTTTCCCTGGTATTTGCCAGCGCCACACCGTCATCCGATGTTTTAGTCGGATATGTGTATATGGAAGAATTGTCTGAATTATTGGGTTCCTTGAATTCAGAAGGAGAAAATAGCAGAAAATCGACGATCACGTTGTACGACCAAGAAGGCTCAATCCTGTTTCCCGCCTTTTCAAAGAGTAGTGAGCAAGATAAATGGAAGGGTCTTCACAAGCGTTTTTTGACTGTTTTGGAAGCCGGGGGGATTAATTACGAAACCGAAAATGAAGTTCATATCATCGTAAAACAAAAGGGGTACCGGGATTACAAAGGCAATAATTGGATGCTTGTGGTATCGCATTCCAAACAAGCGATATTTGAACCCTTAATTGAGATAAAAGATAGCCTGATTTGGATTTTGCTACCGGTTTTACTGGGTTCGGTAATCATGGCACTCATTATCGCCAACTATTTTGTCAGACCCATTGTGCGGATTAGTTATGCGGCTATTGAAATTGGCAAGGGAAACCTGGATGTGGATATCCCCGTGAGGGGTCATGACGAAATCGGAAAACTGGGGAAAGAATTAAAACTAACTTCTCAAACACTCATTCGAAGGATTCAGGAACAACGTAGCCTTAACCAAAAGCTGGAAGAACAGAAGAACGAAATTGCCCTGCAAAAAGAGCAAATCGAGCTAAAGGGGTATCAGATTACCGATTCGATTTCCTATGCCAACCGGATCCAGAAATCCTTGTTGCCAGATATTGAAAACCTTCGCAAAGTGGTGCCGGATGCCATGGTTTTCTATAGTCCCAAAGATATCGTTAGTGGGGATTTTTATTGGTTTGAACGTGTCAGGAAAGGCCGGAATGATTTTCTTGTAATTGCCTGTGCCGATTGTACCGGACATGGTGTGCCAGGGGCTATTATGTCCATTATGGGGAGCAATCAGCTCACCAATGTCGTTTATTATCAAAACTACCTGGAGCCTCAGAAAATCCTCGCCAGGTTGGACAAAGCAATCAAACTGGAATTGTACAGGGGTGAGGAAGAAGGTGATTTCTCGAAAAAAGACGGCATTGAAATGGGCTTGTGCGTCATAAACCTCGATGACTATACCATGGAATATTCCGGTGTGGGCATCCCCCTGTACCTGCAACGAGAAGGTAAGCTGGAGTATTTCAGATGTACAAAAGGAATGATTGGAGGTATGGAAGGAGAAGAACGGGAAGTAGAATCCCAGATTGCCATGTCCAAAATCGAACTGAAAAAAGGAGACCGTGTATTCTTGTCTAGCGATGGGTTTCAGGACCAGTTCGGCGGGCCAAAGGATAAAAAATATATGGCAAAAAACTTCAGGTCTCTATTGCAAAGCCTGGAAAAATTGCCCTTGTACAGCCACTCGGGCGTATTGCAGAATGAATTGGAAAAATGGAAGGGCCAGCAGGGACAAACGGATGACATTGTCATTATTGGCGCAGAATTCTAAAGTTTTCATAAAAGCCTACGGAGTGGCCGCCAGGGGAGGCAAGTGGGCCCACTATCACCCTTTTTGCTTATTTCATAGTCCGCATTATGACCGTGCAGCACGCTTCTTTAAGCCGCCTGGCTATAACGGGATTGCCGCCTGTCATCTGGCAATGTACGGGTTCAGAGGCCCTCTCCTTTTACCCATTCGTGCATGATCATTTCCAGATGTTGAAACGCATCCTTGATCCGTTTGATCAACACGGTTTTCATTGGCCATATTCAGTATGTATGGTTTCTTTCATTTCAGGTTATTTATCTTCCGCCAGGCATAAAATGGCAATCCGGCCATTAAAAGGATAAATCCCCAATACACGATGTCTTTGCCCGAACCGGCAATGGCCCAAACCGAAAAAAAGAAGGCAATAAACGCCAGTACCAGTGTTTTCCAGGAGGTTGATGTCCAGCCACTCGTTTCGATATGTACAATGGAATAGGCTACCGAGGTAAATAAGTACGCAATCAGGGCCGTCATGCTGGCGAGCAGCAGGGCAAATTCGTATGCCTTGACCAGCCCATTTGCATAATTCATGGACATAAGCAATGACAACAGGATACAGGAAAGGATGATGCTGAACGTCGGGACACCCCGCTGGTTTAATTTAGAGAAAATGGCAGGAAATAGCCGGTCACGTGCAATGGCTGCCGGAATTTGCCCCTGCACCAATATCCACCCGTTGAGGGCACCGAGTGTGGAGACCATGGCCCCAAATGCGACCAGGTAACGTGCTTTTTCACCCCACATAAGCTGGGCGGCATCTGCCAGGGGTGCATTTGAGTGTTGGAGGGTCATGGCAGGTACTACGCCCATCACGGCGACAGAGCAGAGCACATAGACCAACAGGGTGAGGATCAGCCCCAAAAACGTGGCCTTTGGAATGGTTTTTTCCGGGTTTTTGACATCAGCAGCCGGTATTGTGGCACATTCCAGGCCCATATAGGCGTAAAACGTGAGTGTTGCGGCCATCGTAATGGCCCGGAAGTCGGACATCCCCGAGAGATTGAAGGGGATGAAATTTTCCGGTCGGATAAAAAACAATCCCATAAGGCCAATAGCCAGGAGAGGGGCTATTTTCAGGAGTGTCGTGACAACCTGGAAAATACCTGCGTTTTTTATGCCTCGCGTATTGATCCACACCAGCAGCCATACAACACCCAGCCCGGTCAAAAGGGCCCAAAAAGGATGTTCACTTAATGGGGGGACAAATACCGAAAGGTACCCGACAAAGGCGATGGCAATGGCTGCATTGGAACACCAAATGGAGATCCAATAGCCCCATGCTACCAGAAAACCCGCAAAATCCCCCAATCCACGTCTGGTGAAAACATACGGCCCCCCACTGGTAGCAGGTACCATGACACTGAATTTCACAAAAACACGTGCCAGTGCCCATGCACCTGCGCCGGATATCAGCCAGCCCAGCAGGCTAATGCTGCCAATGGTGGCCAGAGTGGCAGGGAGTAGGAAGATGCCTGATCCGATCATGTTGCCGGTGACCAGCGACGTGCTGGACCAAAGTCCTAATTTTTTTTCTTTCATCCGGTAGGCAAAAAAGGATAATCCTTAACTTGGCTGCTGAAGATATAGAAAAAAATCATGTCGCCAAATTTTTCCATAGACCCGGATATCCGCAAGGCCGAAACCCTTCCCGCTTCCTTTTACCGTGATCCGGAAGTTTTTAGCAGCCTTCGGGACAAACTGTTTTTAAAAAGCTGGCAATGGATAGGGGATGAATCTGCCGTGAAGCTAAACCAGCATGTTCATCCTTTTATTTTACTGGATGGGTTTCTCACAGAACCCATGGCACTGACGCGAGATGAAGGAGGAAAACTCCATTGTGTCACCAACGTGTGCACACACAGGGGCAATCTGATCGCCCATAGCGATGGTCCGGCAAAATCCCTCCGATGCCTGTACCATGGCCGTAGGTTTGGACTGGATGGGGCATTTGAGCATATGCCTGAATTTAAGGAAACCATTGGTTTTCCGCGCGCCTGCGATGACCTGCACAGGTTTCCTCTGGAGCACTGGGGGC
>JAOUOM010000565.1 GCA_029880385.1 Cyclobacteriaceae bacterium
TTGTAAAATAGTTACCTAATATTTCTGGCTTTGAGAGAATTTTTGACTTTAATTGCTTGGCCGCCTCAATATTTTCCATCAATTCTTCCATGGAAAGGGCTTCCTGTTCGGCAGACGTACCGGATGAATCACTTTCCCCTTCTTTCGCAACCTGTGATATAGAAATACCACGAAGATACAGATTGACAAGGGGAAATATCTTGGCTTTCGAAGCTATGACCAGAAAATCAACCCCATTGACTTGTCTGATCAGTACAAATTTTCCCGAACGCCATTCCAACACATAGTTGAAGTCGTTACCAAACTGGCCTTTAACTGGTGCAACTTCCTTGACCATTTGAATCATTTGTCCCCTGTCAAAAACCTCTTTTCGGGTCAAAATTTCTTCAAAATCATTTTTCTTACCTGATATATATCCGCATAAGTCTATTTCATCAAATTGATTGAAAATGGCTTCTACCAGGTCTTTATTACTTTCAAATGTTGACATCTATTATGCAGATAAATTGTGAACGGCTACTTTAAACTGTGCCATGATTTTACCATGATTTACATTGCTGTTATTAAAAATCATCAGCAATATTTTGTCTTCAATATAGGAAAAATAAGCAGTTACTTTATCGAGTTTCATCATCCCAATTGAATAGGCCTCCTTTTCTGAAATATTTGTGTGAATTTCTCCCAATTTGGCCGATAGAAAGAAGGAAACGAGTTTATCTACACCTTCCACTAAACCATTTTTTTTAAAAAAAGGATCATTGCTATTTACATATCCATATTGCAAATAGGCATCTGCAAATAGTTTACCAATATTTTCAAGCGTTTCATCCATATTTATTTGCTGTTCTGTTTTTAATAGTTAAACCAAATCAATCTTTGTTCCGCAAGTAAGACAACAATGTGTTCAAATGAAATAAAACCAGGTATGAACCTGTTTTTTTTTGCTTAAACATTCCTTTTACAATCATGCTCAAGATACTAAATAGTCTTCTTTTAAAATTGTTTTGACTATATCAAATTTATTAATGGCCAAATAATTCTTTGGACGAGGCCAGGTGGTTGAGCTTCTGTATCAATCGAGCTGACTCCCAGTAATTCAACGTTTGCTGACCATCCGAAAAAGCTTCTTCGGGTTTGGTATGTATTTCAAATATAACTCCGTCGGCACCAGCTACCGTTGATGCCAATGCTACGGGCTCGACAAAATCTCGGATACCGACACCATGCGAAGGGTCGGCAATAACTGGCAGATGGCTCTTTTCCTTGAGGATGGGGATCGCATTGATATCAAACGTATTGCGGGAAGCCCGCTCATAGGTACGTATGCCCCTTTCGCAAAGCAATATCCGTTCATTTCCCGCTGAAAACACATATTCGGCACTGTATAACAGCTCGTCGATGGTACCCGAAATCCCCCGTTTGATCATCACGGGTTTATCTACTTTGCCCAATTCATCCAGCAGGTTAAAGTTTTGGGTATTCCTCGCCCCTACCTGAAAAATATCCACATAATCAACCATTTCTTCAATCTGAGAAACCTGCATTACCTCGGTGATGATTTTGATGCCGGCTTCATGGGCAAGCTGGTACCACAATTTAAGTCCGTCGATCCCCAATCCACGAAACGAATAAGGCGAACTGCGGGGCTTGTATACCCCTCCCCGCATGATCCGGATACCGTTGTTTTTCAGATGATCGATGGTATTTATGATATTCTCCTCACCTTCGATGCTACAGGGACCTGCCATTAGCGCAAAATGCCCGCCTCCGATTTTCACACCATCCCCCAGGTCAATAGTGGTCGGTTCTACTTTCCATTTACTGCTTACCAGTTTATAATCGTCCGAAACGATATGAATATCCCGGATACCTGGTAAATGACCGATCGACCGAATGTCAAATTTTGCTTTTCCAATTCCCACCAGATATTCCCCCATCTGGGTGATTACTGGATTGGCTTTGTAACCTGCTTCTTTTACTTTGTCAATGACATGTTGCTTTTGTTCCGACGTAATGGAAGTTTCGAGCTGGATGATCATGATTTATTGGGTTTGATGGATTGGATAAATGATTGAATGGATGCATCGGACGAGTCCTGCTCCAACTGTTTGATAAAGGCACTGCCTATTATGGCCCCTTCGGCAAACTGGCAGGCGGTTTCAAATGATTCATGGTCCGAGATACCGAACCCGATCATTCGCCTGGCTTTTAACTGGTAGGATTGGATGCGCTCAAAATACGTTTTCTGTATGTCTGAAATACCTTGCCTGGCCCCGGTGATACTGGCCGATGAAACCATGTAAATAAACCCACCGGACAATTCGTCAATGCGACGTACCCGTAGTTCGG
>JAOUOM010000078.1 GCA_029880385.1 Cyclobacteriaceae bacterium
TCAAATGCCATCAAATTTTCACAAAAACGAGGCACGATCAATGTCGGAATACGGTTGATAAATGAAACGGACGACTATTATGAATTCCGTGTGGCCGTAAAAGATTCCGGTATCGGCATCCATCCAAAAGACCAGGAAAAGCTGTTCAAGATTTTCAGCCAGCTGGACAGTTCGAAACGCAAACTTTTTGCCGGGACGGGACTCGGCCTGGCCATTTCCAAAGAGCTGGTCAAATCGATGAACGGGGAAATAGGCGTCGTGTCCACCCCCGGACTGGGTAGCACGTTTTGGTTCACGTTTCAGGCAGGGAAAGTGACAGAAATACCCGTAAAAGAAAAAACCGAGGAATTTCCCCTCAAAAAAGAGTTCATCCTGCGACAGCCCAGAGTTTTATTGGTCGACGACAATGAGATCAACCGGAAAGTAGCTTCCCAGATACTCGCCAAGTCGGGCTGCCAGGTGATAAGTGCCTTTAGCGGCAAACAAGCCATTGACTTAATATCCAAACAACGTTTCGATTTGGTGTTTATGGACATCCAGATGCCTGAGATGGATGGAATCGAAACAACGAAAAAAATAAGGGAACTGGAGCTGGAATATGTACCGCCCATCATTGCTATGACCGCCTATTCCATGGAGGAAGACAGGGAAAGATTCCTGCGTCAGGGAATGGATGACTACCTGGCCAAACCGATTAAATCAAACCTTATTATTGATAAGGTAAAACAATATACCCGTTTTGAGCCACGTGAAGTCGACACCAAGGTTTTTGAAGAACAGGCCGAAGCCTTGATCATCAACCAAAACACCCTCAACCAACTCTATAAATATGGAGGCAAGGAACTGATCGTAAACGTCCTGCATGAATTTAATAATGAAGCCATTCAACAGGTAAAACAATCCTTGCGCTTTTATAACAAAAAAGAATTTGAAAAAATGCAGCGTGAATTACATACCTTGAAGGGAAATGCAGGCACATTGGGTATCGAAAGATTATCAAAACAGGCCGCAGTAGTTGAAAAGAAAATAAAAGAAAATAACTTTGATAAACTTAAACCCGACTTAAGTAAACTAAAAAAGTCATTAAAAGAGTTTCAGGATAGCTATAAAAACATAATCAAAGATGAATAAAAAAATTTTGGTTGCTGAAGACAGTTCCGTCATTCAAAACCTGACAAAAAGGATTCTTTCCATTCAGAATTTTGAAATCTGCTCGGTAAAAAATGGAAAGGAGGTTCTGGAAAAACTTGAAAAAGAGCCCTTTGACCTCATTCTCCTTGACCTGAACATGCCCATCATGGATGGGGAAGAGTGTGCCTCCAAAATCCGGTCCAGCACCGACCCCTCCATCAAAAACATCCCCATCATCGCCATCACCGGCAATGCAAAAAATTACTCCATCGACGATTTTAAAAAAATGGGAATAAACGATTTTTTGCCCAAACCACTCAATTATGACGAAATGGTAGACATGGTGAACAGCTATACGGCCGTAGTATAAATGGAAGTAAAATACAGCAAACATTTCCTCAACCGACTCGAAGACCTTTTCTCAGAAACCGACTATGTGTTGCGCTACGAAAAAGGAAATTTTCACTCCGGCTATTGCATTTTGAAAGAAACCAAAATCGCCATCGTTAACAAATACTTCCCACTTGATGGCAAAATCAACAGCCTGATGGAAATCCTGAGAACCATTACCGTCGAAACGGATAAACTGAGTGAAAAAAACGCAAAACTCCTCACCGAGCTAAAGCAAAACCAAATCACCCCTTGACGCTCACATTTTTAGGGACCGGGACTTCTCAGGGCGTACCTGTTATCGCCTGTACCTGCCAGGTTTGCCGCTCGGTAGATTTCAAGGACAAGCGTTTGCGCAGTTCGGTCCATATTGAATGGGAAGGCCAAAGCATCGTAATCGACACCGGACCGGATTTTCGCCAGCAAATGATCCGGGAGCGTATCGCACGCGTAGATGCCATCCTCTACACACACGAGCACAAAGACCACACCGCCGGAATGGATGATGTACGAAGTTTCAACTTCCGGCACAAAATGGATATGCCCATTTTTGCACGGCAGCAGGTACTGGATCAGCTAAAACAAGAATTTTCCTATGTCTTTGCTGAAAAAAAATATCCCGGCACTCCGCGCGTTGCCCCCTTTCCCATTGAAAACAAGCCCTTTCAGGTCAACGGAGCCACCATCATCCCGATTGAAGTGATGCACTATCGCTTGCCCGTTTTTGGTTTCCGGCTGGGCGATATTACCTACATCACGGATGCCAACCACATCGCACCCGAAGAGATTGAAAAAATAAAGGGCAGTAAGATCGTGGTGATCAATGCCCTCCAAAAGGAAGACCATATCAGCCATTTCAATTTTTACCAGGCCATTGATTTGGCCAGGGAAATAGGTGCAGAACATACGTACCTGACCCATATAAGCCACCGGCTGGGCCGTCATCAGGACATTATGGACGAGCTCCCGGAAAATATCTCCCTGGCGTGGGATGGTTTGAAAGTACATTTGTAGCCGTATGTTTCACCATTTCGTATTTATCAGGCGCCTGGCTTACCAGCTCCATGAACAATTACAAAACGCCACATTGGGCGAATGTTTTAGTCAGCAAAAAGACGAGCTGATCCTTGGTTTCCTGTTACCCGACAAGTCTTCGTTTTATATCCGGGCATCCCTGTCAGCAGAAGTCAGCCTGCTCTCCTTCCCTGCCGACTATGCCCGGGCAAGAAAAAACAGTGTGGACCTATTTGCCGAACTCATTGGCCGACGTGTCATCCAAGTAGTCCCGATCCCCTTCGACCGGTCGTTTCTCATCAGCTTTTCGCGTGATTTTCAATTGCTGTTCAAAATGCACGGAAGCCGATCCAACCTGGCACTGTTCAAAAACGACAAACTCTTCCGGCTTTTCAATACCAGTCTGGCCGCAGACCTTCAGCTTTCGCCTGCTACCTTGTCACGGCCCATAGACCTGTCCCAACCAGCCACCATTGAGCTGGGACTACTCGAAAAAATAATCGGAAAAGAGTGGATGGGCTACCTGATCCTGCAATATGACTATACCAGCCTGACGAACCAGGAGAAAATAGAACGTATCCGGGAAACCCTGAATATTTGGCTGTCCAGCCCCATCCGGATAGAAAAAAGCCATAAACCCACACTGTCCCTGCTACCCGGAGAAGGCTTGGGCCTGGCCAGTCCCATTGAAGCCGCCAACCAGCTGTATTCGCTTTACACCAGGGATTATTTTTTGGAAAAAGAAAAGAGCCGGGCAGAGTCCCTGCTTCGGCAGAAAATCAAACAGTCGCTCAATTATATTGAAAAAACCAGCCAAAAAGCACGCGAAATCGAACAGCGAAGGGACTATGGCGAATTAGCCAACCTGCTGATGGCCAATTTGCACCAACTTTCGCGCAACAAAAGTGAGGTAACCGTCGAAGACATTTACCATGACAACCGACCGATCGTCATACGGGTAAAACCCAACCTCAGTCCACAGCAAAATGCCGAACAATACTACCGCAAGGCGAAAAACCAGAAAAAAGAGCTGGAGGTATTGAAGGCAAATATTGAAGCGAAAAAAGAACAGCTTCAGGCATTGGAAAAAGAATGTACGGAATTGGCAGAGGCCACTACCTTTAAGGAATTGCGAAAAAGGGACAATGCCGCATCCAAAAAGGAAAACGTGGTATTGCCCTACAAACCATTTGAATTTCAGGGGTATCACATCTGGGTAGGCAAATCTGCCAGGGCCAATGATGAGCTGACCCTGCACCATGCGCATAAAAATGACCTTTGGCTCCATGCACGTGATGTGGCAGGTTCCCACGTGATCATCAAAACCCAAGCGGGCAAAACAACACCCGCTACCGTGTTGGAATATGCCGCCCGCCTGGCGGCAGCTAATTCCAAACGAAAGACAGACAGCCTTTGTCCGGTCATTTATACGGAAAAAAAGCACATAAGAAAGCCCAGGGGTTTCCCCCCGGGCAAAGTGATTGTTGAAAAAGAAAATGTACTGATGGTCGAACCCCTGCGCTAAGGGGTTATTCGACCTGATGCACTTTCATCATATTGGTATGCCCCTGCCAGTGTGAAGGCATGGAAGCCGTGTGAATGTAGATATCGCCAACATCAAGCAATCCATGGTCTTTCAGGATTTTTTCGATTTGCGTCAGGGTTTCGTCGATATTTTCCGTCCTGTCATAGTAAAAACCCCTGACACCCCACACCAGGCTTATTTGCCGGAGCAAATGCTTTTGGTTGGTGAAAATGAAAATATCTGCATGCGGACGGTGCATGGCTAATCGGTATCCTGTGTAGCCAGATTTGGTCATTCCCACAATAGCCTTGGCATTGACCGATTCACTCATTCGGCTGGCAGCACGTACCAACAAATCATTGAGGCGTGTACTGGAATCCTCATTTTCATAATACTTGTAATAGATAGATTCTGCTGCCTGCTCTACCGCTGCGATGGTCTGGCTCATGCGAGTCACCGCTTCGATCGGGTATTTACCCGCTGCGGATTCGGCCGACAGCATGAGTGCATCTGCCCCGTCCATTACGGCATTGGCCACATCATTGGTCTCTGCACGTGTTGGCCGTGGGTTTTCGATCATGCTTTCCATCATCTGGGTTGCGATAATGACCGGTTTGCCGGCCTTATTGCATTTTTTCACAATCCGTTTTTGCCAGATAGGCACATCCTGCATGGCAATTTCCACACCCAGGTCGCCACGTGCCACCATAATGGCATCCGTTGCTTCGATTATCTCATCAATATTACGGAGTGCTTCGGGCTTTTCAATTTTGGCAACCACTTTGGTACGTTTGCCCGCTGCTTTAATCTTTTCTTTCAATACAAGGATGTCCTGCGCCTTTCGTACAAAGGACAACGCCACCCACTCCAGGTCAAACTGAAGTCCAAAAAGAAGGTCTTCCTCATCTTTTTCGGTAAGTGAAGGAGCCGAAACAATGGTGTCAGGCAAATTGATCCCTTTTCGGGGTTTCAGCAAACCACCATGCACTACGGTTGTAATGACATTGTTTCCTTCTACTCCTTCCGCACGTAATTCAATGTTGCCATCATCGATCAGGATGGTGTCACCCTTTTTCACATCACCAATGATTTCTTTATAGGTAGTACTCACCATTTCACTGGTGCCCATCATTTCCTCGGTCGTAATAATAAGTTTTTGGCCCGGTACAATGGTAACCCCCCCGTTTTCCACTTGGTTGATTCGGATTTTTGGTCCCTGCAAATCCTGCAGCATGGCGACATTGGTACCCAACTCGATATTGATCTGGGTAATCATTTCAATTACTTTTTTATGATCTTCATGTGACCCGTGTGAAAAATTTAGTCGAAATACATTGGCTCCAGCCGCGATTAACTCCCGCAATGTTTCCTTGTTGTTACTCGATGGACCAATAGTTGCAACGATTTTTGATCTTTTTTTAATAGGTGTGATCATACTGTCTGTCTAATAGAGAAGGTTTTCTTTTTGTTTTATTTTTTCGATATCCAATTTGACCAGGTAATCGATCACTGGAATCTGCTTGAGCGACGAAATTAATGGATCAAGGTCAAACTCATCCACATCTGTCATTAATTTCAGGAAAAAGTCGAATTGTTGGAGCTCCGGAAGCAACAATTGACCGGTTTTTACATTTCCGGCCACCAGTCGGTTGCGCAAAAGTGTGTGGTGGTGCATCTCCGATTCACATACAAAATTTGAGATTACCATCATCGAGAGGTCTTTAAATTTTATGACAATATCTTTCCTTTTTTCAAGGCAAAACAAGCCGGACCGATTGAGGTTCCATGCCAGTTGATGCTCCTTTATCGGACTTACAATGCCCAATAAATGGAAATCATAGGTTATTTCCGCGATCAGTTTTGTCTTTTTGCCCATAACAGTCAGGTAGTATATTATTGCCTCACGATTTGGATGCAATTTAGGTCTGATAATTAAGTTTGATTTTATAGGTTTAATGTATTTCTTTGCACAGAATTTTTAAACTAAACAGTAAGAAAATGTCAGAAATTGCACAAAAGGTAAAGTCAATTATCATTGACAAATTAGGTGTTGAAGAATCAGAAGTAACGCCAGAGGCTAGTTTTACTAATGATTTGGGTGCAGACTCCCTGGATACCGTAGAACTGATCATGGAGTTCGAGAAAGAATTCAACATCTCTATCCCTGATGACCAGGCAGAAAACATTGCCACGGTAGGACAAGCGATCTCATACCTGGAAGAAAACGTAAAGTAATATTCTTCAGACCAATCAGTATTTATGGAATTAAAACGTGTGGTAATAACCGGGATCGGCGCATTAACGCCTATTGGAAATACGAAAGATGAGTATTGGGATAACCTATCCAAAGGAGTCAGTGGTGCCGCTCCCATAACACGTTTCGATGCTTCTAAGTTTCGAACCAAATTTGCATGTGAAGTCAAAAACTTCGACATCAACGACCATTTGGATCGTAAGGAAGCTAGAAAAATGGACCCTAACAGCCAGTATGGAATGGTGGTCGGTGATGAAGCCATCAAAGACTCCGGACTTGACCTGGATGTAATCGACAAAGACCGGGTAGGCGTAATCTGGGGCTCGGGTATCGGAGGCCTGAAAACATTTCAGGATGAAGTCGTCTCCTATGCCCTCGGTGACGGTACGCCTCGGTTCAATCCATTTTTTATTCCAAAAATGATCACCGACATCACACCGGGATGGTTGTCGATCAAATACGGCTTTAGAGGCCCGAATTACGCAACTGTCTCCGCTTGTGCTTCGTCCAATCACGCCATCAATGATGCCTTTACCTATATACGGTTGGGCAAAGCGAGTGTAATATTGACCGGAGGTTCGGAATATGGAGTGGTGGAATCGGCCATGGGTGGATTTAATGCACTCAAGGCACTTTCCGAACGTAACGACTCCCCCGAAACTGCCTCCCGTCCGTTTGACAAAGACCGTGATGGCTTTGTACTGGGCGATGGTGCGGCAGCACTGGTACTCGAAGACCTTGACCATGCACTGGCTCGCGGGGCAAAAATCTACGCTGAAGTGCTGGGAGGCGGAATGAGTGCCGATGCCTATCACATTACAGCCCCGCATCCGGAAGGCCTGGGTATCCTGAAAGTAATGAAAGATACCCTGAGTGATGCCGGGCTCAAACCTGAAGACATTGACTATGTCAATACCCATGGTACGTCCACCCCGCTGGGAGATGTGGGGGAACTGAAAGCCATTCAGGCCGTATTTGGTGAGCATGCCTATAAGTTGAATATCAGTTCAACCAAGTCTATGACAGGCCACTTATTGGGAGCTGCCGGTGCAATTGAAGCCGTAGCTTCCCTTCTGACAATCGAAAGAGGAATCATCCCGCCGACAATCAACCATTTCACGGATGATCCGGAAATCGATGCCAAACTAAACCTGACATTTAATGTGGCCCAAAAACGAGATGTAAACATTGTGATGAGCAATACATTCGGCTTTGGGGGACATAATACTTCCCTGGTTTTTGGAAAATATAAAGGTTAGTGCCAAATCTTACCAAACGGATAGTAAGCAAGTTTTTCACACCATCCTCTGAAGAGGATAAATACATTTTCAAAGGTATCAAAGCGATTACAGGTAAAAGGCCCTATAACCTTTACCTGTATAAGCTTGCCATGAAACACACAAGCATGGCCAGGGTAAATGCCTATGGCCTCAAGGAATCCAACGAACGACTGGAATACCTGGGCGATTCGATCCTGGGCATGATC
>JAOUOM010000567.1 GCA_029880385.1 Cyclobacteriaceae bacterium
TACGATCAAAATCAATATTTACGGGATATTGGCAGCCCGCAATGCCGGTATCCCTATTATTTGCAATGTTAGTGGCCTTGGTACGGTTTTTCTGTGGAAGGGACTGGTTTCGTATGTGGCCAGGATCTTGTATCGCCTCACGTTTTCGCGGGCATCGTTTGTCTTTTTTCAAAATGAGGAAGACAAAGACCTGTTTTTGAAAACCATCGCGCTGCCGGAGACAAAGGTTGGTTTGTTGCCAGGTTCGGGTATTAACCTGATGGAATATAGCGTACAGCCCTATCAACCCGGCCCAAACCCTATTTTCCTGATGATAGCCCGGGTCTTGGAAGACAAGGGTGTTCGCGAGTTTGTGGGGGCGGCAAGACAAGTGCACCAGTTATTTCCCAATTGTGTTTTCCGTTTGGTAGGAGGCATGGATGAACCACATCCCCGGGGAATAAAGCAGCGTGAAGTAGACGAATGGGTGCAGCAGGGATGGATCCAGTATGGCGGCCATACGGATGAAGTGGCAGGCGAAATAGGACGGGCAGATGTCATCGTATTACCTTCGTACCGCGAGGGTACGCCCCGTTCCTTATTGGAGGGGGCAGCTATGGGCAGAGCTCTGATCGCGACCGATGTTCCCGGATGTCACCAGGTAGTAAAAAACAACTACAATGGCTTGTTGTGTGCACCATATAGTGCCGAGAGCCTTGCCGGAGCAATCCTGCAGTATTGCGGGATGAACGATCAGGAGAAAATAGAAATGGCACGGAATAGTCGTACCTTTGTGGAACAGTTTTTTGACGAAAAACTTGTCATTGGTCTGTATCAGCAGAAAATCAGGGAACTCACCTTTATTGAGCAATAAATTACATTATTTTAGCTTCCAGTTACCAATAATACCTACGTGTTGAAACTAAATAACCAACTGTTTTTTTTTGTATTCCTGTTGTTTGCATCATCGTGCCAGGTTTATAAACAGGATATTTTGCTGCAAATCCCCAAAAAAGACCGTGACCTGATGGGGCAGGCTGTTTTTGATGCGGAACGCAACTACCAGATTCAGGCCAATGATTGGTTGAAAATAAACCTGTATACCAATGAGGGCGAACAGCTGATTGACCCCAATTACCTTTCCCCAAACCAGTCGACTTCCCTCACCCAACAATCCATGCAGTTGCGTGACCGGTTTCAATACCTGGTGCAATTTGACGGAAAAGTAAAGCTTCCGATGGTAGGCACCGTCACACTGGAAGGGATGACCATACAGGAGGCCGAAATCTACCTGCAGCAAAAGTATGATGCCTTTTACAAGGGTTCTTTTATAAAACTTCAGTACCTCAACAAGCGCGTGGTAGTCCTTGGTGCCCAAAACATGGTCGTGCCGCTTGAAAATGAAAACATGACAATTTTGGAAGTCATTGCCTTGTCGGGGGGGATTATGTTTGGAAATAAAGCCCAAAACATCCGACTGGTTCGTGGTGACTTGTCTGATCCGCAGGTTTTTGAAATTGACTTGTCGACGGTGCAGGGCATGAGAATGAGTGCTCTTTCGGTTAATCCGGGGGATATCATTTACATTGAGCCCTGGCGCAGGCCCTGGCTGGAAACCCTGCGGGATATTTCACCTGTACTGGGCATCACCAGCAGTGTTTCCACCCTGGTGTTTTTGTTGATCACGACATTAAAAGGGTAGGGCATGACTAACCGGGAGATTATAACGCTGAACAATCAATTTCGGGAAAGCGAAGACGGAGGCGGGGATTCGCTGGATTTGGCAAAATTGCTGTTTTTATTGAAAAAAAGTATACCGGTTATCATCCTGCTTTTCATCGCGGGGATAACTACCTCGTATATCATCGTCCGCTATACCAAGCCGCTCTATCAGTCTGAATCTGTCATCAAGCTCGATTTTGAAAGCAAAGCCAATTCACTTGGTTTGGTTCAAAATAGTCAGATACAAAATAACCTGAATGATATTTCGGGCGAAATAGAACTCCTGAAGTCCCGCTTGTTTTTATCGAGGGTAGTCAGTGAAATCAATTATCCGGTTTCGTATCATTTTTATGGTACCTATTTGACAGACGAAAAATACAATTCCTCCCCAATTGAAGTATCCTTTAAAATAAAAAACCCGGGCTTTTATGACCGTTCCATTGATATTTTACTGACAAACGAAAAGGACTTTGAGCTATCCTTTGAATACGGGGATAAGATGTTTTCGAAAACCTATCAGTTTGGGGAAGAAATCAGTACGGAGGATTTCAATTTCCTGATTGAGAAAACACCCAATTTTCAAAAGGAAATGTTTGGGAAATATTTTTTCAAAATCAATAGCCAGGAAGCATTGATACGTTA
>JAOUOM010000566.1 GCA_029880385.1 Cyclobacteriaceae bacterium
ACCAAATGCCACTGCACCAAATGCTCCATGGGTAGAGGTATGGCTATCGCCACAAACGATGGTCATGCCCGGTCGTGTCAGGCCAAGCTCGGGCCCGATCACGTGTACAATACCCTGCCACTTGTGGTTTAGTCCATACAGTGGGATGTTATGAGCTTCGCAATTTTTGGAAAGCATTTCCACCTGATGGCGTGACAATTCGTCCTTGATGCTCAGGTGCTGGTCGACCGTAGGCACGTTATGATCGGCCGTGGCTGTTGTTTTGTCAGGCCGGGCAACGGAAAGTCCCCGTTTTTCCAGGCCTAGGAATGCCACCGGGCTGGTTACTTCATGGATCAGGTGCCGATCGATATACAGGACATCGGGCCCCTGCTCTATTTCCTTCACCACATGGGCATCCCATATTTTATCGAATAAGGTCGTTGGTTGCGTCATTTTTACGTTGAATAAAAATTTAAAATCAATTATGTAGGCGGTCAGGCCTGGTTAAGCCAAATGCGGCTGGTCGACGGTAATAGGTGCCATTTTGTTAACGGCATCCAGAAAGCCCTCCACGGCAGCCGTTATCAGGTCGTCGTGACTGCCAAAACCGTAATATATTTTGCCTTCCCACTCCAATTGGATATGTACTTTTCCCACTTCCTCACTCGTACGGGAGAACGTCTGGATCAATACTTCATGGATTCGCAATGGTCGTCTCAGGATGGCTTTTGCTGCGTTCAGTGCTGCATCAATGCCTCCAATTCCTGATTCCGAGGCCTGGTATTTTTTACCACCTATATCCAGTTTAACAATAGCGACTGGCAGCAGGTTTTTGCCTGTTACCACCTGTAGGAGATCCAGTTTCACCACCACCTTTTGTTTTTCGGCATTTCCCATCAGGGACTCCAGATCATCGTCGCCAATGTCCTTCTTTTTGTCGGCCATTTCGAGGAAACGGTTGTAGACTTCCTGCAATTCGTCCTGGGTAAAGGTATAACCCAATACCATCAGGCGGTGCTTGAGTGCAGCCCGTCCGCTCCGTGCGGTCAGCACAATGGACGACTCATGAGCCCCTACCTCTATCGGGTCGATGATCTCATAATTTTCCCGGAGCTTGAGTACACCATCCTGGTGAATTCCTGACGAGTGCGCAAATGCGTTACGCCCTACAATGGCCTTATTGGGCTGTACAGGCATATTCATAAGGCTGGATACCATTCGGCTTACCTGATGGATTTTCCGTGTATTGATATTGGTCTCAATGTTCAGGTCCTTGTGACTTTTGAAGGTCATGACAACTTCCTCCAGCGAGGTATTACCGGCACGTTCACCGATCCCGTTCATGGTCACTTCTACCTGACGTGCGCCATTCAATACACCCGTTACGGTATTGGCAGTTGCCATGCCCAGGTCATTGTGGCAGTGTGTGGAAATGATGGCTTTATGCATTCCCTTCACATTTTCCATCAGGTATTTGATCTTTTCGCCAAACATTTCCGGCAAACAGTAACCCGTAGTATCCGGAATGTTGATGACAGTGGCACCCGCTGCAATGACTGCTTCGACCACACGTGCCAGGTAGACATTGTCTGTCCTTCCCGCATCTTCGGCATAAAACTCGATATCCTCTACGTACTTTTTAGCATATTTCACGGCACGAACGGCACGCTCCAATACTTCGTCTTCTGTTGACATCAGCTTGTGATGAACATGAAGATAGGATGTACCGATACCGGTATGGATACGCTTTTGCTTGGCGTATTTAAGTGCATCGGCAGCTACGTCGATATCTTTCTCGACTGCCCGGGTAAGTCCACAGATGGTCGGATAGGTCAGCACTTTGGAGATCTCCTGAACTGACAGGAAATCTCCGGGGCTGGAAATCGGAAATCCGGCTTCAATGACATCTACACCCAGTTCTTCCAGTGCCTTTGCTACTTCTATTTTCTCTTCTGTATTGAGTTTACATCCGGGAACCTGCTCGCCATCCCGCAATGTTGTATCAAAAATATAAAGTCTGTCTGCCACTATGATTTGGGGTTATGTTGAAAAAATTTATTTCGCGTTTTCTGGACGGAGCTTTCGTACCGCAGCACCTGCCTGCCACATCTCTGAATCCTGCAATTCTTTGAGCTCTTCCTCCAGTTTTACCCTGTAATCTGCTTTTTGATTGGCCTCAATGGTGATGCGGGCTTCGTTGCCGGTTGCCACACTATCGTATAGTTCCTCAAATACAGGTGCTACTGCATCTCTGAATTTTTTCCACCAGTCAAGTGCGCCACGCTGTGCGGTAGTCGAACAGTTGGCATACATCCAGTCCATTCCATTTTCGGCAATCAACGGATACAGGGACTGTGTGGC
>JAOUOM010000568.1 GCA_029880385.1 Cyclobacteriaceae bacterium
ATCGATGGATGAGGCAATGGAATTGTTCAAACTTCCCCGTGACTTGGGTGAATTTGAGGGAGAAATCATGACGGCAAATGTTGGCCGGTTTGGTCCTTACATCCGGCACAAAGGAAAGTTTGTCTCGCTCAGGGCTGAGCAGGATCCCCTAAGCGTAACGAGTGAGGAAGCAATCGAACTGATCCTGGACAAGCGCAGCGAGGATGCCAATAAATACATCAAAACCTTTGATGAAGATCCGGAAGTGTTTGTGTTGAAAGGACGATTCGGGCCATACATCAAGTTTGGGACGAAAAATGTGAAAATACCCAAGGGGCAGGTGCCCGAGGAACTGACCTTTGAACAATGTAAGGAGTTGGCAGAAAAAACACCTGCCGCTACCAAAAAGGGCGGTCGCCGCAAAACCAAAAAATAAAAACGGACACTTTCTTTACCGGCAGATATCTTCTAACTTTCCTGGCAAAAGCCTCTTTAGCTCAGTTGGTAGAGCAACGCATTCGTAATGCGTGGGTCGCCGGTTCGAGTCCGGTGAGAGGCTCAGCCGCAGGTTTGCAAGGATCCCTTCTTTTATGCTCGTGCCACCAGTCGTCTGTGGTAATTGACCTGGCCCAGATGGTAATTTAGATGACCCAGCAAATGGATAAGAAAATACGTGGTGGTCATCGGTTCGCCAAATACTTCCACCGGATAGAGGGCATCTAATTGTTGCGGAGTGAGGGCTTGCAGGGTTGTTTCAATTGATTGCCGGGTCAGATTTATTTGTTTGAGCAAAACCTCCCTGGAAATGCCCCTGTCATTGAATTCGGCTTCCCGGTTACGCACATAGCCACTTTTACCCAATACATTGCCAATAAAATGCTGGAGGTTGCCAACAATGTGCAGACAGAGGTTTCCGGCCGAATTGTTGATGCCTTTTTCGGTTGCCCACAGGTCTTCTTCCCGGTTATAGGCAATAATCTCGCGTGACAGGCGATCCAGGTCACGGTGGTATTGGGCGATAAGTGTTGCTGTCATGATGGGTTTTTGTCGGATGTACGATGCAAACTACCGAAAGATACAAAATCTTACGTGCATTGCCTGCGAAACAGGATCAGTTGTTGCCGGCAGGTGCCGTTACCCTGTTGATCGACCTAGCACGTATGCAATCAGGACGCAAATGACGGGTCCGGGTGACCATTTTTATGATACCGGGATTCCGTTTACTTTTCAACGCTCAATCTGTCAACACATGTGTGATGTAGGTTGATTTGAGCAACAGCCACAACAGGAGGAAGAGGACCGCCCAACGCAGGTAAATGGTATAATAATCAGTTGTGTCTTTGTAGCGGTTTTCCTTAATCTCTGCCTTTTCCAGGCTGTCGATCTCAGAAAACACGGCTTCCAGTGCCTGCCGATCCGATACACGGTAAAATTTTCCACTTCCAATTTTCGAAATTTCCCGAAGGTTGGTTTCGTCAAGTGTATTTTCCACATAGCGTGGACGACCGAAAAAATCCTGGCCAAAAGGTACTTTGCCCTCTTTGCCAATGGCAATGGTGTAGATTTTGATGTTGTAGGCGGCTGCCAGTTTGGCGGCCGTTATCGGATCTATGTTTCCGGCGGTATTGTCTCCGTCACTCAACAGGATCATCACTTTCGATTTGGAATCGGATTCCCTCAACCGGTTGGTACCCACGGCCAGTGCACTTCCAATGGCGGTCCCCCTGTTTTCGATCAACTCAAAGTTAATGTCCTGAATGTACGTTGTGAGCAGTTCATAGTCGGTGGTGAGAGGTGTGCGGGAAAAGGCATCGCCGGAAAAAACGACCAGCCCGATCCTGTCCTGAAACCGGCCGGTCACAAAATTTTGCGCTACTTCTTTGGCAGATTCCAGGCGGTTGGGAAGAAAATCCTGGATTTGCATGGACTCGGAAATGTCGATGAGGAGCATGATGTCAATTCCTTCACTCCATTGCTCCACCTGCTCATTTGTGGTCTGGGGGCGTGCCATGGCTACCAGTACCAGCAGGATGATCAGGATAAGAAGGGCAGGAGGGATAAAGCGCAGGATGGCCTGGGGATCATTTCTGATGTCCTTTTGCGTGAGGGCTACGGGCAGTTTTTGCCGGTTTTTGAGGGAAGCAAACCACCGGATGAGTAAAAAGAGCGGAATTGCTGCAATCACATATAGCCATGTGCTGTTTTGCCACTCGAAGCTTTGCAGTACTTCCGGCGTAAACCAACGAGTAGAGAGCCAATTTGAAAGGTTAGCGGTTGTTTCCATGCTTCAGTTCGTCAATTTTTGTAATATAGCGGTGTTGTGTGTAGTCTTCCAACGATTGGAAATTTTGG
>JAOUOM010000569.1 GCA_029880385.1 Cyclobacteriaceae bacterium
GAAAATAAGTAAGCCGCAAAAATAGAACATCCCTTTCACTTGAAGCTTCAAAGAGCACACTAGATTTGCAGCAGACAAACACAATTGATACATTCCTACAAATTCCCTACATGAGTTTTAGTATATTCAAAAAGAAACAAAAGAAAACCGATCCGCGATACCGTTACCTGACCGTACAGGATGTTTCGCCCGTAGCATCCGATGCTGTCAAAATTACCTTCGAAATACCTACCCCTCCCATGGCGTACCAAGCCGGACAGTTCATTACCCTTATCGATGAAATAAAAGGAAAGAAAATCAGACGGGCCTATTCCTTATGTTCTTCACCTGTATTGGATGAAAACCCTGCTGTCATTGTCAAACGGGTACCGGGTGGTCTGATGTCAAACCACATCAACGACACGTACAAAAAAGGGCTACAAATAGAGGCAATGAACCCAATGGGTTTGTTCACTACCACCATTGACCCTGCCAACCAACGAAAAATCATACTTTTCGGCGGGGGCTCGGGCATCACGCCACTTTTCTCCCTGTTAACGACCATTTTGCACGTGGAGCCAAAAACAACCATCCACCTGGTGTATGGAAACCGACAGAAGGAGTTCATAATTTTCAAGGACGAACTGGAAAAACTGGACAGGGAAAATGAACGTTTTCACCTTCATTATATCCTGGAAGAAAATCCTGAAGGACTAGCTGCCTATAGTGGCAGACCTACACAGGAAATGATAACGAAAATCGTGGCAGACCTTGGGATTGACCAACAATCCGAACTATTCATCTGTGGCCCCCAGCCAATGATGGATGTCCTTTCCGAGGGACTGATCCATTCGGGAATACATTCTTCACAATTGCATCTCGAAAGTTTTGTACCGGTAGCAGATGAAGATTCGGTAAAGGAAAACAACATTTCGGCTACAGAAGAACCCTGTGAGGCGACCATTTTATTAGACGGTGAATCCTACAGCCTTACGTTGGACAAATCAAAAACGATACTCCAGCAGGCTTTGGAAAAAAACCTCGACATGCCCTATTCATGCCAAAGCGGACTCTGTACGGCCTGTCGGGCCAAATGTCTTGAAGGGGAAATAAGTATTGCTGAAGCCGAAGGACTCACGCAGGAAGAAATAGAAGAAGGCTTTGTACTAACCTGTGTGGGCAAGCCCCTGAGCAATGTCATTCGAATCGACATGGGATAAAAAAAGGCCCTTCTTGGAAGGGCCCCTCGTCTGTAAAAAATAATCACCTGTTCGGATCTTATTGTACTCCTGTAACCGGCTGCATTAATCTACATTATCGTGTAGAAACCGGTTATTGCTAAAAAGCTGATTGTCATCATTGAGACTGAAACGGGAAATATTCCGCTCAGTCGAATGAGGCACCTGCTGGAGCACGACCTTCTTGCGCTCATAGGCAGGCACATCCCATTTTTCTTTAAACGTTTCCGAGTTTATACCCCTTCGTTTTACAGAGTCCAGGGTTTCTTCCCGGTTTCTGCGCTCTTCCATCAATTGAAATTTGCGTGAAGAAGGGTGCGCCATTCCGGTGAGTTCCTCCAATTCGGCATCCTCTTCCTCCATCTGTTGCATGTCGTCATCATCTTCAAAATCATCTTCAAAATCGAAAACCAGTGCCTCTTGTTCCTCTTCTTTTTCAGGAAAGTCAAATTCAAAATCAAAGGAAATTTCATCATCATCCTCCTCCTCATGGCTGACCGGTGTTGACGTTTTGCCCAGATTGGTGATTTCAAACTCAATTTCACGTTCCGTTTCCTTTTCCTCATCATCAAAAAGAGACCGTTGGCTGATTTGCCGTGAAGAATTCAAATCGTAAACCCGCTTAACCTTCTCTTCCTCCTCAACCTCTTTTTTGGTCAATCTGCTTTCGGCAGGTTTTTGAAATGAAGCCATCCGTATCGGTTCATCTTCCAAATTTTGAGGAACGCCCCGTTTGAGCTGCACATCGTCTTGTGCTTCGAATCCCGTTGCGATGACCGTGACGCGGATATATTCACCCAAACCTGGATCAATGCCATGACCAAAGATCACATCCGCATCGTCGCCGGCAAACTCCTGGATATAATCCGTGATGCTGGTGAGCTCATCCATTTGGAGCTCGGCATCCTCTCCCGACATGATACTTAACAGAATTTTCTGGGCACCCACGATATTTTGGTTGTTGAGTAGCGGCGAGTTGAGTGCTGCTTCGGCGGCACGGCGCGCGCGGTTGTCCCCATACGTCTGTGCCGATCCCATGACGGCCGCACCAGCATCCTTCATTACGGTTTTTACATCTTCAAAATCGACATTGACATAGCCCGATACCGTG
>JAOUOM010000570.1 GCA_029880385.1 Cyclobacteriaceae bacterium
CGCTGACTGGTCGTTTTGAGTACATTCCCTATGATGCGGATAATAGCTTTGGTATTGATTGGATCGGTGAGGATTGGGCCTCTCGTGATATCTATCAGTGGTCGAACCGCAACGAACCCCGGCCCCTCTATGAACGATTGCTTCAAATACCGGTCTACAAAGATCGTTTGACATATTATATCCAAAAACTGATTGATGGGCCGCTACAGGCTGAGAACATACGTTCCCGTATCGATGCCCAAAAGGAAATGATCCGTCCCTATGCGTTGGCAGATACGTACCGTACCCTAGACTGGGGGTTTGATGATTCA
Source organism: Cyclobacteriaceae bacterium (assembly GCA_029880385.1). Classification (GTDB taxonomy): domain Bacteria; phylum Bacteroidota; class Bacteroidia; order Cytophagales; family Cyclobacteriaceae; genus JAOUOM01. The sequence continues at coordinate 312 of JAOUOM010000570.1, forward strand.
GATTTTGATGAATCCTTTCGTCATGGGCTGGGTGGACATGTGGCCTACGGCCTTCATGAATTTATTTTGAAAAGAACTACTACTGCCCTCGGGCAACTACGTCACGGAGATATCGCCCCAATTGTTTGGTCAGTGGAGCGAACCCAATTTCAATCAGATACCCCTTTTTCCTTTTATAGTAAAATTGAAGATGAAAGTACCATTCAGGCTGTTTTGTACTACCAGATAGACCAAAACGAATTTTTAGCCCTGCCGTTAAATGACCGGGGGATTGATGGGGATACCCTGAAAGGAGATTTTGTGTTTTCAGGAAAAATGACTGAAAAACCACCTTTTACTACCCTTTCGTATTATTTGATGGCTCAGGATAGTACAGGTCAAAAGACCCGCTACCCGGTTTCCGGATTCCTTACGTTTTACTATAGCCCGGCGAAAATACCCGAATTGTACATCAATGAAGTAATGTCGCTAAATACCTATACCATACGTGATGAGCTGGATCAATATGATGACTGGCTGGAAATATACAATGGAGGGGACACCCCTATTTGGCTAGGGGACAAATACCTCAGCGACGATACCCTGAGGAAGGATAAATGGAAAATACCTGACATTGTGTTACCGCCAAACGAGTACCTTACATTTTGGGCTGATGAAGATATGGGGCAGGGAAGTCTGCATACCAATTTCAAATTAGCTAAAACCGGAGAATCAATCGGGCTGTATTTTGGCGAAGAGCATGGATATGCCCGTATAGACCAGGTTCACTTCCCGACTTCACAGGCCAATCAGTCCTTTGGCCGTATCCCCAATGGGTTAGGTGATTTTCAGCTGTTGCCCTGGCCCACACCCGGACGTTCAAACACTTCGCCCTATCTTGGCCTGGCGGGCAAGGCTCCGGCTGTTCACCTGTACCCCAATCCTTTTTACCACTATTTGCATGTAATCCCCACAGGCCCGGCGATTCAACAAATCACCATTTCCGATCTTTCGGGCAGGCAGGTACTTGAAATGGAAAAGCCGCTATTCCCACTTTTTCTCGAAACGTTGGTTCCGGGCATCTACCTTATTCGCCTTTCCTTTGGGCAACATTCGGCAGACACGTACCTGCGTATGATAAAACAATAGGTGTTTATGTATCGAAAAAGGAAACCACGCGTTGGGTCTGTTTTGACACTTCAAATTGTGTTTCTGCGAGCACCCGGGCATTTTCCTGATAATGCTCGATCAAGGCCGGGCTTTTCAAAAAAGGTTCAAGGCTATCCAGCAACATTCCCGGACTCTCCGGGTCATGATAAATGCCACATTCGTGGGTTTCGATCAGTTTCTTTATCCATCCTTTTCCATTAAACAGGATCATCTTTCCTGCCGCCAATCCATCAAACAATTTGTTTGGACTGCCTGTCTCCAGGATGGGGTTTTTCAAGTAGGATATATACACGGCGTGACATTGATTGAGCAGTTCCCTTACCTGCTCTTTCCCTCCCCAGCTCTGAAAGGTCACATTGTTACAAACTTTTGCCTGCATTTGAAGGCTTTGTAGCTCCCTGCCATCTCCCATGAGATGAAAATGGAGAGGCATGTTTCGGGAAATGGCCAGTTTGGCCACATCCAATAAATAGGTAAGGTGGTTGGCATATCCAAAGGCCCCTGCATACACGATTACAAACGGACGTGTGGCATCCGGCAAATTGAGTACTACTTGCCCGGGCTTAAAAAACACACAATCGGACATATTGGTCACGACATCTACCTGCATTGTGTAGTCAATCGTATATTCCATGTAGTCCCTGATTGCCGGTGAAAGGGCTACCAGCCGGTTGGCATTTTTGTATATTTTTTGTTCCAGATTTTGCAGATAGCCCACAAGCCAGGGAAAACGAATCATACCCAATTGAACAGGTGCAGCCGGCCATAAATCCCCTACTTCGAACGTATAGGGGATATTATGTTTCTTTTTTAAGTAGAGCCCTATGTAGCCCACACTCAGTGGCGTACTTAACAAATAGGCATGT
>JAOUOM010000571.1 GCA_029880385.1 Cyclobacteriaceae bacterium
GTGGTAGCTATATTTTCCCATTACTTTTTCCCTGTTCAAATTGATCCCCAGCAGTTCACTTTCAAAATTATTCTTGGACGATTCCTCATCTTCCCCCACCCACAAATCCGGACATTGCTTTTCGATATCCAGGGGCATTAATCCGGAAAAAAGGGCATTCCGGGCATATGCGGTAGTCGTGGGGAGAATGGAATAATAATGCTCTTTGCGCTCCATCTCAAACAATTTCAGTACTTCGGGCTCAATGATTTCCCATTGATCCAGGCGCAGGTTGTCAATAACGATCAAGACGACCGGTACGTCGCCCATCAGTGGAAAAACCTTTTTTTTCAATACCTGATTCGACAGCAATGGCTTGTCTGCATCGGGATCATTCAGCCAATGGCTGTAGGTATCGGCTATAAAGTCGGAAAATTTTTGATTGGCCTCGTCTTTTTGGTTTAGCAGTACTTCAGACATGCTTTTTTCCTGTGTCTGGTCGATCTGCAGCTCCCAATACACCAGTTTTTTATATAAATCGGCCCACTGGTGATGATCCAGGTCATCGTTGAGTACCTGGCTTATTCTGGAAAACTCCTGTGAATAGTTCAGGTTGGTTCGTTCCGATATAATGCGTTGATTGTCGAGGATTTTTTTGACTGAAAGTAATATCTGATTGGGATTGAGGGGCTTGATCAGGTAGTCGGCAATTTTGGCCCCAATGGCCTCTTCCATGATATACTCTTCTTCACTCTTGGTGATCATCACCACGGGAACCGACGGATAATTGGCTTTGATATCGACCAGGATTTCCAGACCGGATTTTCCGGGCATGTTTTCATCCAAAAAAACCACATCAAACGACTGGCCTTCCATGATATCGAGCGCATCCATCCCATTGTTTACGCTAACTACCTCATAGCCTTTTTGATTCAAAAACAAGATATGCGGTTTGAGCAGGTCAATTTCGTCATCGGCCCATAGAATCTTATATTTCATTCGTTTGCTGAGTTTATGTCACCTTTGCAATAATCAATCCTAAAAATAACTTGAATAAAAAGAAAATATTAAATGACCCGGTCTATGGTTTTATCCATATTCAAAACGACCTGGTCTATGATATCATCCAACACCCCTATTTTCAGCGTCTGAGGCGAATCAAGCAACTGGGCCTTTCCGACTTTGTGTACCCGGGTGCCCTGCATACCCGTTTTCATCATGCCCTGGGGGCCATGCACCTGATGGGCAAGGCCCTGGATACACTCCGTGCCAAAGGCCATATGATCTTTGAAACGGAATACGAAGCGGCTCTCATCGCCATCCTGCTGCACGATATTGGGCACGGGCCTTTTTCGCACACACTTGAATTCAGCCTTTTTGACAAGGTAAAACACGAGCAAATCACCTTGTGGATCCTCCGGCGCCTCAATCAGCAGTTCAACGGACGACTGGAACTGGCCATACAAATCTACGAAGGAAAATATCCACGGAAATTCCTGACACAACTGGTATCCAGTCAGCTGGATACGGACCGGATGGATTACCTGAAACGTGACAGTTATTTTACCGGTGTACAAGAAGGGACTATCGGGGCCGAACGAATCCTGAAGATGCTCAATGTAGTCGACGACCAGTTGGTAGTAGAGGAAAAAGGTATCTACAGCATTGAGAGTTTTTTGAGTGCCCGCCGCATCATGTATTGGCAGGTATACCTGCACAAAACTTCGATCAGTGCCGAAAAAATGCTTACCCAGCTAATCCGGAGGGCACGATTTTTACGAAAAAAAGGAGTGGACGTGATGGCTACCCCCGCCTTTTCCTATTTTCTGGAACGTAACATTTCTGCTTCCGATTTTGACGAAGACCCGGATTTACTGGAAATATTTATGACCCTTGATGATACCGACATCTGGGGTTCCATCAAGTTCTGGGTTCACCATGACGATACCATTTTGCAAATGCTGGCCAATATGCTCGTACGCCGCCACCTGTTTGGCATCAGGACTTTTTCCAAAAAAGTACCGCAAAAAGTCATCAGCCAACTAAAACAAAGGGTGAAAGATCAGTATGGATTTTCGTCCGCAGAAGTTTCCTATTTTGTTCATGCAGGTGAAGTGAGCAATTCGGCCTATCTACCCAAAGGAGAGCGGATCAATATCCTTTCAAAAAATGGCAAAATTATGGATATCGCCCGTGCAGTCGACCTGCCCAACATCAAAGCCATCAGCAAAATCGTGAAAAAGTATTATCTGTGCTGGCCCAAAGATGTATCTTTGGGGGTAGATATTAATGCATTATAAATAACTCAATGGAATTTACGGCCGAACAAATTGCTGCGCTACTG
>JAOUOM010000572.1 GCA_029880385.1 Cyclobacteriaceae bacterium
CTTCGGCATCTTTGCCGCTTGCCCGTTTGATGGCATTTTCTATGTTATCCTTGGGCATGTTTTCCGCCTTGGCATTCTGGATAGCTGTCCGCAGCTTGCCATTCATTTCCGGATCACTGCCACCCTCCCGTGCCGCCACGGTAATGGCTTTTGCCAATTTTGGAAATATCTTGGACATTTTGTCCCATCGCTTCTCTTTTGCCGCACGGCGGTATTCAAAGGCTCTTCCCATTATTTTATCGTTTGAAAGTGCAAATAAATTGAAACATCACATTAAAATCAATTAACGAGCTCGCTTGTACACGACATTTATGATCACGCCAGTCAAAACCAGTCCCATTCCCACATAGGTCATCAGGTTAAATGTCTCGTCAAATACAAAATACCCAAACAACAACGCATAAATAATCCCAATGTAATTAAGGATCGACACTTTGGACAATTCGGAAGTCTGGTACGATTTGGTCATGAAATACTGCGCAATTTGGGTAAATAGCCCCACCAATAGCAAATAAAACCAGTCCCAGCCCTGTGGCTGCACCCAAACAAAAGCAGACCACACAGCCGCAATGGGCAACAGCACCAGCGGAAAATATAAAATGATGACCAGCGGGTGCTCAGTTGTATTGAGTTTTCGGACAAAATTATAGGCAAAACCCATAAATACGGAAGTGGCCAGTCCCATGAACAAATGAAAAAAGGATATGCGCACGTCAAATCCCTGAATAACCAATATCCCGGAAAAACTAATGGCAAAAAACAGCCATTGGATGGGTATGACTTTTTCCCTGACAATGAAAATGCCAATCAGTGTCGTGAAAATAGGAGCCATGTACTGAAGGGTGGCAGCCGTGGCCAGCGGTATTTGCTGAAGCAGGTAAAAATACACTATCAGCGATACAGACCCCGCCACTCCACGGGCAATGAGAACCGGACGGTTATTGCCAAGGATGGGTACCCGTTGCTTCCATAGGAAATACAGGCTGATGACCAACGAGATAAAGGAACGGAACAGAATAATTTCTATGGCCGGAATATGTGAAAGCGACTTCACAAAAACCTTCATCAGGGTAAAGGTAAGTGTCGCAAGCAACATAAACCTGACGCCCTCGGATAGCGTCGTCTTTCTTGTCATTTGAGCTTCATTTCCATTCAAATCCGGCCATAACCCATTTTTCTGGGATCAACAGGCAAAATACCACGACCATTTATCGTAAAAACAGTCTTTTTCAAGTTGCATATTAGCGATATTTGCAGACGAAATCCGCCATAGCGGAGATTTATTACTCTTTTTTTAGCACCTTTCTTTTTACCATCAACATGAAATTCTTTTTTCTGGCTCTTGGCCTATTCGCATTTGCCCAATCCTACGGACAAAATGACCAGGATACTGTGTATCAACTAGAAAATGTCGTCATCAACAGCAATGCACTCGAATCATCGTACCGTGAATATACCGGAGGTGTTTCGTACATTTCCAACCATCAATTGGCTGTATCCGACCCAACTATCCTTACCCCCCTTATCAACCATAGCCCGGGAATTTACATGAGCCAGGGAGCCCTCAATACCAACAAAATCATCATTCGGGGAATTGGCTCACGCGCACAGTACGGCACGAGTAAACTGCGTGCCTATTATGGCGACATCCCGCTGACAGATGGTTCGGGTGAAACGGTCGTAGAAGACATAGACCTCAATGCGATCGGTTCGGTTGAGATACTCAAAGGACCAAATTCCAGCCTCTACGGTACTGGATTGGGAGGCACACTCACCCTAAATCCATCCAAGCCGGAAATAGGCAGGTTCAGGGCGTACAACGACCTGACACTTGGCAGCTACCGTCTCCTACGCGAGTCGGCCGGAATGGAATCGGCCGATGAACAACATGACTTTAGGTTGAACTATACCCACATGTCGTCTGAGGGTTATCGCGACAACAGCCAGTTTGACCGTTCCTCGCTCACGGCCACAACGCATTTGTACAATGGAAAAAACAAACTTGGATTCCTAGCCTATTTTGTTGACCAAAAGGCCTTCATCCCTAGCTCCATTAGTGAAGACGATTTTCTTACCAACCCCCAGACAGCTGCCTTTACCTGGCAGGCTACCGAGGGATATGAATCCTATAGCCGTCTGATGGCAGGTGTATCGCTGGACCATGATTATGGCAATGGCCTGTCGCAGATCACGAGTTTCTTTTCCACGTTCCGGCAGGGCTATGAGCCACGCCCCTTTGACATCCTCCGTGAAAATACCGCTGGCCTGGGTGGGCGCACCCGCCTGATCCAGTCATTGGCAGACGGCAAACATACAC
>JAOUOM010000040.1 GCA_029880385.1 Cyclobacteriaceae bacterium
TTATTTCGATGCTGTAGGTACCTTCGTCGATGGTAAAGGCCACAGGCTGCTCGGGCAGGTTGCGGAGGGTTTCCAACAGGATTTTAGCCGGAATGGCTATTTTTCCATCTTCTTTTGATTCCACCTGCAGCTCCGTTATCATGGATGTCTGCAAGTCAGAAGCGGTCACTGTAAGGGTTCCATCTTGTATTTCGAACAGGAAATTTTCCAGAATGGGCACGACCGGATTGGTGGTGATTACGCCATTGATGGCGGAAAGTTGTTTAAGCAAATAAGAAGAGGATACGATAAATTTCATGCTAGGTACTTTTTGTGTCCTTTTTTAAATCGGAAGCCAAATTTATACACAAATCCTGACTTTTACCGGAAGCTTTTCCCCCTGGCCTGCTACTTTTCCTTGTATGAAAAATCCTGACGTGCCTTTTGCAGCGATTTGAGCCTTCGGTCATCAAAAACCATGGGATCATTCGCCTGGTTTTTTACCGGCCTCAGGCGTGTTTGAGGGTCTGCGGGGTAAAATCGCAGCACAATGGGCTCGGGATATTTGATGTCGTCGAGGGTAATTGTCCATTCAGGTTCCAAGGACATCAGGCTGTCAAAAACAGGCATTTGGCCTTCACCAAACCATTCGTTTGCCTGAAAATATTCGAATTCATTGAGGTATTCAACCACGGCAGCCGAATCGATCACGGCCAGTTCGTCGACCTGGTAAAATGAGTTGGAAAACCGGATGGTAAAGTCCTTGTCTGACGGAGAACCATAGGCAAATGTCAATTGCTGGATCGATCGCCAGTTGCCATCAAAGACCAGTCGGTCACGCCATTGATGCGTCGTGAGTTGAAAAATACTTCCCACATAATCGCGGTATCCGGGAATGGACACCTCATAACCTTCCGAGAGATCTGGCAGAAGAAAATACGTTCGCGTTAAGGTTGGGTTGCCGATCGAGATCAGATCAAGGGTGCCATCGTTGGTCTGGATGCTTACCCGAAATCCCTCATCAATCCGGTTTTTGAGTTCTGCGATTGTCTTTGCACTGACTGGCCGGACTACCCTTACCCGGCTGAGCACGGCAAACAAAATCCTTCGCATTGATGGGTCTGTCGCGTATTGGTCATTGATTCGCCAGTTCGATTTTCTTGAAAACACATGCGTAAACCGTGTACTTTCTATTCTGATCTCACTGACCTGTGCGGTATCGGCTATCGAAAACATATCGGTTCGGTACCTGAGTTTTTGTCGTGGGGGGTCACTGAAAAACAGGTAGGCATTTGCAAGGGCAAGCCCCACAATGAGTACGGTCAATCCCAGAGTTTTAGTTTGCATGGCGGGCATATCGTTTGGTTCGGGCCAGGTATTTCAGACTACCAAATACAAGGATAAGGAGCAACGGGAGCGCCACATTGAGCCAACGCCAGAAATTGGCTTCCTGCTTTACACGGGCTTTGTCCAGGGGCCTGATTTTTACTTCTTTGTTGCGTGCCAGCATCAGGCCATCCTCATCGGTGAGGTAGTTAAGTGCATTGATTAAAAAATCCTCGTTGGCATAGGTCGTCTGGCTGTAGGGATCCATGCCCATTGGCAGAGGCTTTTCTGTTTCCAGGTGAAAATCGTTACGAATAAAATCCCCGTCTGATACGACAATTACCTGAGCATCTGTGCCGTTTTCTATAAAAGTAGACCGGTCTGTTCCAGGTGGCGGAAAACGGTTGCGATACAATGACGTGAACTTTCCTTCCAGCAATACACCCAGCATGAAAATACCGGAGGTAAAGGCTTCCGGCCGGAGATTGTCTTGTAAATCATTGTATGAGACCTTTACAGGTGGTGCCAGGACTTTGGTATATTCACTCGTCAAAAACAAGGGTGTTTTCCGGATGCCCGTCGCTTTTACGGTATCCATGGTAGAGGCAAACTGAAAGTAGGTAGCATCCAACTGACTAACAAGCGGATGATTTCCATAGCGGGAAATGATCGGAAAATAGGGCCAAGGGAGCAGTTCGATTCGGGGCTGATCACCTACGCTGCCTGTATATACGGGTGTAGAGCCGCAATTCACGTCCACGACAAAATTTTGGTTCAGCCGAATTCCATACCGGAATAGTAAATCCTCCAGGTTGGTAGTGTATGGGATGGCTACAGTTCCTTCACCACCGGCTTCACTCATATTTACACTCAATGCGTCAAGGAACACCATTAATTTGCCCCCTCTCATGACGTACTGGTCGAGCAGGTATTTTTCCATCTCCGAAAAACGTTCGGTTGGTTTTGACAATACGATCACGTCATAGCCCGACAGCAGGGTACGTCGCTCAGGAAGGTTGATGCGGTAAAGATCGTACGATTGAAGGATGGCATTGGTAAAACCGGCCAGCTGTGTGGAATCCGGTTCCCCATGACCGGTGACGAGCCCGATTTTTTTTCGTCCGGGCGATTTTAATCGTTCGATTGCATGGATAAGTTCGTATTCGAGCCCTTCCACTGATTGATTGAGCATTTCATCAATGGAAATGGCGCGGTTGCTTTTTAGTAACGAAATGCCTGCTTCCTGATCCTGAAAACTCATGATGGCCCCGGGAAAAATCAGTTTTTCTGACTTTTGGCCATTTTTGGTATAGGCGACATTTGACGGTTGCAGGCCTTTTTCGATCAGGCTTCTGTAAAACTGGTTGCGTGCCTGACTGCTGCCTGCCACCGATGGGTCAGAAAAACGATAATGAAGGTTGTTGCCAGCATATAGGCTGAATAGTTCCAGTGTCCTGCGTATTTCATTTTGGAACCGCTTGAAGTTTGCCGGAAGTTCACCCTCCAGGTAAACCTCTATGGTAACCGGTGATTCCAGGCGGCTGAGTATGGCCTTGGTAGCAGGATGAAGTGTGAAACGTTTTTCCTCTGTCAGGTCAATGACGGTCAGGTAGCGGTGAGCAAGTTGGTTGGCGAAGAGGATTGCCAGGATGCCGGCAATCAATACCAATACCGGGTATGATTTTTTTGTTGAAATTTTCATCGTTTGGCCTCCAACACGTAGTGAGTGAATAGTAAAAACAAACCGATGTACCCAAAGAAGTACGTAATATCCCGCATGTCCAGTACCCCCTTGCTGATGGAAGTGTAATGAATCATAATCCCAAATTGATCAAGGTAATAGGCCCATGTGCCCCAAACGTCGATGGATGCCAGTGACCCAAAGCCCTGATAGGTGATAAAGCAGAGAAAGGATGCGAGGACAAACGATACGATCTGGTTTTCGGTGATAGCCGAGCTGAAGATACCTATGGATACAAATCCACCCCCCAGCAAAATAAGCCCGAGGTATGAGCCTGTAATACCTGAAATGTCCAGATTGCCGGGAGGGTTGCCCAGTAGATAGAGCGAATAAAAATAGATGGATGTAGGCAACAAGGAAAAAAGAATGAGTGCAAAGCTCGCCAGGTACTTGCCCAGGATTATTTCCCATGGACGAAAGGGGAGGGTGTACAGGAGTTCAAGGGTACCGTTTCTTTTTTCTTCGGCAAAGGATCGCATGGTAATGGCGGGTACCAGAAACATAAATACGTATGGCCCGATGGAAAAGACGGGTTCCATGGTAGCAAATCCATAGTCCAGTATGTTGGTGTCGGGAAATACCCACATGATTAGGCTGACAGCTACCAAAAAGACCCCAATGGCCACATATGCGATCAGGGAATTGAGAAATTCATGGATTTCTTTGATCATGAGCGTCATCATACGGCTTTTTCATTTTGGGTGAGCGATTTGAATATCTCTTCCAGGCTTCCTCCTGTGTTTTTTAAGGAAACCAAGGGGAGGGAATGGTCTGCCGTGAACTTAAGAAGTTCATTTTTGATCCCTGTACGGTTCGAAGAAATCACATAGGTGTGTGAATGGGATTTTTCAACCTGATAGTCATTTTCCAGTTGCTCCAAAATAGAAGGGGACAGGTCTTTTTCAAAAACCATCTCCACACGATGGGTGTCTGCCGAAACATTTTTCAGTTCATCCAGTGATTTGTCGGCAACCAGTTTTCCCCGGTTGATCAGTACGACCTTATCGCAGAGTGCTTCCACTTCCTGCATGATGTGGGTCGACAGGATTACGGTTTTGTCTTTGCTAATGGTTTTTATTACGTTTCGTATTTCCAGAATCTGGTTTGGATCCAGGCCGGTAGTCGGTTCGTCCAGTATCAGTACCGGAGGGTCTGACAAGAGTGCTTTGGCCAGTCCCACCCGTTGACGGTATCCCTTTGACAACATCCTTATTTTTTTATGTTGTTCGGACGGAAGCCCGCAGAGCTCGATGATTTCACGGATTTTGACAGCTTGTGTATGACGCGCCATACCATATGACCGGGCGATAAATTTCAGGAATTCCACTACATACATATCGAGGTAGAGTGGGTTGTGTTCGGGAAGGTAGCCGATCATTTTTTTCACCTCAAGCGGGTGCTGGCTGACCGAAATCCCTTCCACCTTTACCTCGCCTCCCGATGGTGACAGATATCCAGTGGCAATTTTCATTGTGGTGGATTTTCCTGCACCATTAGGCCCTAGAAAACCCGTGATCATACCTTTTTGAGCTTCAAACGTGACATCATCCACGGCTTTTTGATGGCCATATAATTTTGTTAATCCTATTACCTGTACCGACATTTAGGTGTTTTTTTCAAATTTAAAAGTTCAGGGCTGAAGCAGATATAAAAAGTCATCTGCTTTACAGACTGCCGTAACTAATGCATTTTTGTAAATTGACAATACATGCACGAATGATTTTTCCTTTCCGTTTACTGAACGCAATATTGATCTATTTTATTTTCCTGCACAAACCCTTTGCGCAGGGGGTGCCGGATGCATTTGCGTTTGATGCGGGCGTGGTAGCCTTCAAAGGGTATATTTCACCGCATAGCAGTGATGTCTACCATCTGATGTATGGCCATCCAACGGGCGTAGAGCTGTTTTTCAACAAGCATACGCAGGGCCAAAAATCCTGGCATCAGCGCTATAATTTCCCCGCCTATGGTTTTTCCCTGTCCCGTATCAATACGCACATGGATCCGACAGGTGTCTTATTATATGGCCTCTCGTATATGGAGTTCCACCTGGTTCGGCGACCGATCGGGAGTGTGGTGATCCGTGCAGCTACCGGGTTTACCTATTCCAATCACCCATACGATCGGGAGGATAACCACCTCAATAATATGATTTCGAGTACGCTTACCTATAATATGCAGGGTAGGTTTGGTTTTAAACTAAACGTAACGGATCATTTGTACCTGTATCCCACGATTATGATTAGTCATGCGTCTAACGGGTCGTATAAACTGCCAAACGGCGGAATAAATATTATTAGTGCCAATATCGGAATGGGATATCAGTTTGGGTCGGCTCCGGTTGTTCATCAGATGGAGGATGCCGGAAAATTGGATCGTAAGGCTCACCTTAATCTTGCCGTGAGTGGGGCAGGAAAAGAACTTTACCCGACAGGGGGGCCAAAATATGGCTTTTTCACTATTCGGGCATTTGTGGATAAACCTGTAAGCCATGTAAGCCGGCTAACGACAGGGCTCGATTTTCTCTTTAACCGATCATTGATTGAAGAAATCAGAAGGGATCCCCGGGTGTATGGCCCAATTGATTACAAACGAATTGGCTGGGTGGCAGGCCACGAACTGGTTGTTTCGAAGATTAGTGTGGTGACTCAGGTAGGTTATTACATTTATCGGCCGTACCGAGGCGATCAGGACTTCAATTTGTACCAGCGATATGGATTGCGCTGGAATTTTAATGAAAACGTATATTTTACAACACTGCTCAAAACCCACCGGGCCAGGGCAGATACATTTGACTTTGGTATAGGATGGCGTTTGTAAGGCATTTAGTTAGTTACTGTATCATTGGTTTTGTCCTGTTTTCCTGTGCCAGGGAAGAGGCGTGGGACTGTGTGCAGGCAGCAGGGGAGCGAACAATTGTGGATGTACCCTTCGATACCACAATTCTGAATATCAAGTTATACGATGATGTAAGCCTGGTACTGCATCCTGGCACGGTACAACGATTTGAATTACATACACGTGAGACAATAGTTCCTTCTGTTCAGTTCCGTCTTGATTCGGGTTTTTTGCACATTCATAACCAGATAAAATGCAGATGGGCACGGGAATCAAAAAACGTTGAGGTTCATTTGTACACCCCTGTTTTACGACGGGTTGAAAATTGGGGATATGGCGATATCCGAAGTGCCGATACTCTTCATTTCCCATTCAACGTGCTTATTTATATTCCGACGACCATCGATCTGAAGATGAATGCGCCAGCACTGGGCATGGAATTGTATCAGTTGGCAGATGTGAAGCTAGCGGGACGTGTCGGTTCATTGGATATCTATATTAATGATGGAAGAGATGCGATTGTCGATGCAAAATCACTACATGTTACCACCGCAAATATAGCGCATGCCGGATATAATGACATACACCTAAATGTATCAGATAAAATCCGCACATATATCTGGGGATCAGGAAATATTTTACTTTATCAAAGGCCGACAGAGATTGTAGAGGTGGAACATACCGGAACAGGCAAGATCATTGTTGTGGGAGAATAAAACGAGCAAAAAGATGGACTACTTAATTATTTGCGGCACCAACCGCAAAAATTCCAAATCAAAAAAAATAAGTCAATTTTATCAGGGCCTTTTGGAGAAAAAAGGCATAGCAAGCCAGTTGATAGACCTGGCTGGTTTGCCTGATGATTACATAGCGTCAGCGTTGTATGAAAATGCGGGAAAGAATGCCTCATTTCAGCCATTTCGCGATCAGATGAAAGTGGCCCGTAAGATGGTGTTTGTGGTGGCCGAGTACAATGGTTCTTTTCCGGGCGTACTCAAAGCCTTTATCGATGGGATGGAATACCCCGGCACATTCAAAAACAAAAAAGCGGCACTCATTGGCCTTTCTTCCGGCGTACAGGGTGGGGGACTTGCGTTAAGCCACCTGACAGATATTTTAAATTACTGTGGCACACATGTACTGGCCCAAAAACCTAAACTTTCCCATATCGAGAAAAATTTTGTCAAAGGCCAATTTACCAATCCGTTTTACGTGCAGCTATTGGAAGAGCAAATTGATGAATTTATAGACTTTTGAAATTAGTCGTTCGGATTGATATTCCGGTCAGCCAGCAGCTTGTTGATTTTTTCATTCAATTCGTCCACTTTGGCTTCCAGTCCATCGTTGTTGTCCATCACCATTTCATCCACAAAAATGGCGTTGACAATCGAAAAGCCAAAAATGCTACCGGTCAATACGACAATAAGGAAATAAAGACGCGTGAGGCCCGGCACCCATGAGTCGGGGTCGAGGTTTTCAATTACACGTTGGGGTATTTCATTCCAGCCTTCCAGTGTGAATATCTGAAAAATGGAATACATGGACAGCATGGGGTTGCCAAATAAATCAGGCGCATCATCACGAAATAAATAACTACTCAATACGGCAAGCAGGATGTTATAAATAAACAAGGCAAGGAAGACGAAGATTGATGCCCGGAATGCCCGTTGAATCCCGGCGATCATTTGCTTGATATTTGGAATAAAACGTAAAAACCGCAAAATTCTTAATACCCGCAGCAAACGAAAGACAAGCAGGAATGATATATCGGGTATGTCTATCAATAGTTCAAACAGGGATGGAATGGAAATGGCGACCAGGATAAAATCCAGTTTGTTCCAGGCACTGCTGATGTAATTTTTCCAGCCATAAAACCGGACTTTCACCAATATTTCACCGATAAAAAAGAAGGTAAAAAAGTGATCAGCTATTTCAAAGGGCCTGTAACCGCTAAATTCACGATAACCCATCAAGAATAACACGACAGAATTTGCAAGGATGATACTTACGATCATCCATTCATTCATAAAAATTCTCTTAAGCAATGACATAGGAGGTTTATTCTTATTTCCTTAGAAGTTGCAAATGTAAGAAATTAAGGGTTGGATCATAAAGTACACGGTTTGAAATGTGAAAGTTTTTGAAAAAACATGGCAATGGTTTTATCAAATTGGCATGAAGCTTGGAATCCCGTTAACATGTAGAACTAAAATTGTAAGGTTATGAAAAAGATTTTACTTATTTCCATGTTTGCGGTTTTCGTGATGACGGTAGAGGCGCACAAACCCCCTCATCATCATTCACATCATGCGTATTCACATCATGCGTTTGGTAGTGCCTCATTTTATGCCGATGGACCCTATTATTTATTGATAAAAGTAGACAATACACCATTCAACCGGCAGCCATCCGATTATGTGGAGGTCAATCAATTACGTCCCGGCCGACACTTGATCCAGATAAAGGCAATTGGACATCATGAGGTAAAATACCTTACCCAGGAGGTATTCGTGAGACCGGGTGAAAATATCGATTTTGCCGTTTTCTCACATGGTTTTTATAGTCCGCTGACCTGTGCGGTTGTGACCGAAAGACTCAATCAAAGATATCCAACAAGAAGACCTGTATACCATGAACAACGACCCGAATATGGTCGCTGGTAAAAGGAATAAATGTAATAAAAAAGCCGTAAGCGATCAGTTGGATGGTTTACGGCTTTTTTATTGATATTCCTTTTCTCCTAAATATTTTAGTTGCATGAAAATTCCGGTTTAGCGTTGAAAAGGAAGGCTCACTTCCCGGCTTGGAAATTACCAAAATAAAACGCTCACTTTTGAAGTGCGATTGAATCAAAAAATACTTAATAAAATTCAAACATGGAGTTACTACTACAGCCTACAAAGAAAACACCGCTGGTAAGGATCAATCAGTCAGAAAGAATGCTTGAGATGTCAGGGAGGTCAAGCCCTGAAAATGCCATTGAATTTTATGACAAAGTATATGCAGCTGTTGATAATTATTTCAATGATGAAAAAATTTTGGTTGTCAAAATGCAGTTTGAATACTTCAATACAAGTTCATCCAAATGTATTTTCATGCTTTTCAAAAAAATGAAAAGTTATGTGGAAGATGGAAAAAACATAAAAATCCATTGGATATACGACGAGGACGACGAGGACATGATGGAAGCAGGTGAAGATTATG
>JAOUOM010000573.1 GCA_029880385.1 Cyclobacteriaceae bacterium
TATCTCGTCAGTGAGTTATTGAAAAACAATAAAGAGATACCTGATATCAGCCTGGAAGGCCATCCCAATAATACCACCGAAGAGCACCTGGAGGTTATGTACCGTCTGGGTGCGCGACGTGTTAGTTTTGGCATTCAGGACTTTGACCCGCGTGTGCAGGAACTGATCCATCGTATCCAGCCTTTTGACAAAGTAAAGGAGGTGACAGAGACCGCACGCCGGATTGGCTATACCTCGGTCAATTATGACCTGATTTATGGTCTTCCGGCACAAACCCTACAGACGGTTACCGATACCCTGGATAAAACGCTTTCGCTCAAACCTGACCGGATTGCCTTTTATAGCTATGCCCATGTGCCCTGGATGAAGCCTGCACAGAAATCATTTGAAGCACATCTGCCAAACGGAGAGGAGAAGCGGACATTGTACGAATGGGGAAAACAACATTTTATGGATGCGGGCTATAAAGAAATTGGAATGGATCATTTTGCCCTGCCGACCGACTCATTGTACCTGGCCCACGAATCCGGCGGGCTTCACCGAAACTTTATGGGCTATACCACCCAAACGACGCGTTATATGATCGGGCTGGGGGCATCGAGTATTAGTGATTTGTGGACGGCATTTGCCCAAAATGAAAAGAGTGTGGAAGCTTATATGGCACGGGTAAATGCGGGCGAGTTTCCCATTGAAAAAGGGCACTTGCTATCGTCAGATGATTTGATGGTGCGCGCTCACATTCTGGATCTGATGTGCCGGTTTCGGACAGATTTTACGTACAACCCTGCCTTACTGGCCGACCTGAAGGACAGATTGGTTGAAATGGAAAATGACGGCCTGGTGGAATGGAGGGCAAATACACTGGCCGTTTTGCCAAAGGGGGAACCGTTTATCCGGAATGTTTGCATGAGCCTGGATCTCCGGCTGTTGTCGTCGCGACCTTCGACTCAATTGTTTAGCCAGACCGTATAGGAAGGAAACAACCGCAGTTCCGTAGGTGGAATCTGCGGTTGATGGTGTTAGCCTACAAGCTGCTGTAGTTTTTTGATCTTTCGGTTGGCCCGCTGTGAGGCTAGTTGGTTTTTGTAATGGTACCAGGGTCTGGAGGCCATTTTCAAAAGGAGTTCGTCGAGGTGGGTCAGTACCCCCACCCGCAGGCTTCCGTTGAGTATATCCCGGATATGGGGGCTCAGGCACCGCATGCTCATACCAAAGCCACTGCCTATGTACTCGATATGGTGCCACCATCCGGCCGGCATAAAGAGGGTGTCGCCGTGCTCCAGAATTACTTCTTGTCCCTCCACATACGCTAATCCGGGGTATTTTTCATAATCGGGTTCATTGATGTTGACAGAGGTGTGTACGTTCATGGGCAGGCGGTATAGCAGGTCGGAGTACCTGGGGTCAAACAATACCACCCTTTTTTTGCCCTCAAACTGGGTCAGAAATACGCAGGACATGTCCATGTCCTGATGGATGCGTGTGACGGCTCCGTCGCCACCAAAAAACATAAAAGGGAATGACTTGAGGAAACCGCTACAGATTTTAGGAAATTCAAAGTCCTGCAACAGGGCCGGGTGGTACTTGAATGGGTTGAATAAAAAGAGCCGTTTTTTGATAGGCCCCTGTGCCAGTTCGTCCAAATATCGGGCAAATGGCATTTTATAATGCGGGTCTTTGTAGGACCGGTCGTTTTTTTCGAAGGATTCGTCGAAAATGCCAACGTCCAGGTTGCCCAGAATTTCTTTGAAATAGGGGAAATTCCATTTTGTCATGGCAGGGCTTTCTTTGAGAAGCCCACGGGGAACTACGGGTTTTTGTGGATTGAAATAGTTCTCTTCAAAAGTTTTTCGTGTGATTGATTCGACAATCCCCACGTTTCTGGTGATCTTCATGCCGATAGTTTTTACTTGTTTTGTTGGCGGTAATGACGTAATACAGCATGAAAAGGTTGCTGAGAAATCGCCGGGCAAGCAGTTTTTTTTTTGAAAAAATATGGGGTTGATTTTTGTATTACGGTGTGTGATATTGATTGAGTTAATTCTAGCCGTATGGCCTGTAAAGGGAGTGGCTTTTAGCCGGACAGCCCTGACCGGAGTAGCATCCTTTCCTGTGTCGGGGGATGGGTGGGTGCCTACACATCCCGGAGGGAATGGACGGTCTCAAAACGCCGGTACCCGAACATACCGGTGAGTCGTGGTGGCCGGGAAAGATACAACGGAGGGCAGGTAGCCCTGTTTGTAAGTGGCCAGCCTGTACCGCTCCCGTTTATTTGCCCGTTTTTTCCCGAAAAGCCGGCCTTATCT
>JAOUOM010000574.1 GCA_029880385.1 Cyclobacteriaceae bacterium
CTTCCGAGACCACCATTACCGTAGATGCCAACCATAAACTGGCAGGTAAAGACCTGGTTTTTGAGATTGAGTTGGTGCACATTGGTGCATGAACGAATGTGGAATAAAAAAAGCGGGGCGGGGGCTTTAGCCCCCGCCCCGCTTTTTTTACCCTTTTTGATATTTCCCTTCTTTACGATTCTTTGTAGGTAATCCGATAGATCGTACCGCTCAGGTCATCAGACAGGAGCATGGATCCGTCTTCTAGTACCAGTATATCTACCGGACGACCCCATGCCTGATTGGTGGATTTGTTCAAAAATCCCGTGATAAAGGGCTCGTATGCAACACCCTGTCCGTTTTCCTCACGTACCATGGTCACACGGTGCCCGGAATGCCCGGCCTCCGGTGACCGATTCCAGCTGCCATGTTCGGCTACGAAAATGATGTTTTTATAACTTTCCGGAAACATGCTGCCGGTATAAAATTTTACACCAAGCGGAGCAACATGTGCATCCAGGTTTTGGGCGGGCTTCACGAAATTTTCGCAAGGAAATTTATCTCCGAATTCCGGATCTTTGATCGTACCACCATGGCAGTAGGGATAACCGAAATGCTGGCCTTGTGCAGAGGCACGGTTTAGCTCACAGGGTGGGATGTCGTCACCCAACATGTCACGTCCATTGTCGGTAAACCATAAATCACCGGTTTCCGGGTGCCAGGTAAAGCCCACTGTGTTTCGCACACCGCTTACAAATACCTCGCGGTTTGCCCCGTTGGCATCCATGCGGGTGATGGAAGCATAAATTTCATTTTCACTTTCACAGATATTACAGGGAGCCCCTACCGGAACGTATAACTTTCCGTCAGGACCAAATGCGATGTATTTCCATCCGTGATGTTTGTCGGTCGGATAATCCTCGTAGATCAGTTCGGGTGCCGGCGGATTGCTCAGGTTTTCTTCTATGTTAGAATATTTCCATAATTTGCTCACTTCGGCCACATACAAATCGCCATCCTTAAACGCAACCCCATTGGGCATGGTCAGGTCTTTGGCTATCTGGTAACGCTCATCAATTTTGTAATCGCCGTTTATATCGCGTACAGCATACACGCCGCCTTCACCACGATTGCCGACAAAAAGGGTTCCATTTGGGCTCATGGCCATCGAACGGGCATTGTCTACCCTCCCAAAAATCTCGATTGAGAATCCTTCTGGCAATTGAAGGGAGTCAAGAAATACATCGGTACCGGATACGAGTTCAGGATTGGAAGCAGAGGCTTCGTCTGAAGCGTTTTCATCGGATGCCTGGGAACCATTCCCTGATTGGCAACCCCATAATACGAATAACGCAAGTAGAGAATATAGTAGTTTCATCACAGTTTGATTTTTGGCATAAAAGTAATCATAATTGAGATGTATACGGAATCAATTTTGCTTTTCTACCTTTGCGCCCTCATGATTAGTATTAATAATATAAGTTATTTCTTGGGGGACCGGGCATTGTACGAGGATGCCTCTCTGTTTATTGGCCCCAAAGACCACATTGGCTTAATTGGCCTCAATGGAACAGGAAAATCCACCTTGCTCAAAATGATGGTTGGGGATGTGCCGCTGGCCAGTGGCGAAATTTCCAAAAGCAAGGAAACATCCATCGGTTTCCTCAATCAGGACCTGCTTTCCTACCTTACCGATGACCCAATCCTGGAAGTGGCCATGCAGGCCTTTCAGGAAACGCTTGATTTGCAACATCAAATCGATAAGGTGATCCATGAGATGGAAACCAACTACCGCGACGAACTGGTGGAAAAACTGGCCAGACTTCAGGAACGTTTTGAAGCGGCAGAAGGCTATACGTTGCAATCCCGTGCCGAAGAAATACTCGAAGGGATCGGATTTTCTACCGAAGACCTCAAACGACCCTTACGTGAATTTTCAGGCGGATGGCGCATGCGGGTAATGCTGGCCAAACTACTTCTCGAAAGGCCATCGCTCCTGATGCTCGATGAACCTACCAACCACCTTGACCTTCCTTCCATTCAATGGATAGAACAATACCTTCAATCCTACGAAGGAGCCTACATTATCGTGTCGCACGACCGGACATTCCTCAATAAAACAGTCAATAAAATCGTGGAGGTTTATGGCGCAGACCTTCATGTGTACGTGGGCAACTATGAAAATTACGAAGAAGAGAAGTCCCTTCGGAATGAAATCCAGCAAAATGCATATGCCAACCAGCAACAAAAAATAAAACAGGCCGAACGCTTCGTCGAACGCTTCAAGGCCAAAGCCTCCAAAGCCAAACAAGCTCAGTCCAGACAG
>JAOUOM010000575.1 GCA_029880385.1 Cyclobacteriaceae bacterium
TGAGGATAGATTCCACGCCTCCTTTGCCGGAATTTTCTTCTTCGGCGGTAGCAGCCATTACGAGGTTGTAGGGAAGGTTTTGTCGGCGGTAAAAATGGAGGAATGTAAGCAGAAGGGACACGAGAGCCCCTCCGGCATCATTGCTGCCGAGTCCGTACAGTTTTCCATCACGGGTGATGGGGGTAAACGGATCGTGGGTATAGCCCTGGTTGGGTTTTACCGTATCGTGGTGGGAGTTGAGCAGGATGGTGGGTTTGGCAGGGTCAGCCTGGAGGTTTGTTGCCCATATATTGTTGCCTTTTTGCCGCGTGACGACCTGATGGTTTTCCAGAAAGGTGCGGATGATTGCAGCGGTCTGGTCTTCTTCTTTGCTGAAGCTGGGCGTTTTGATCAGCTCTTGGAGCAGGGTCAGGGCCTGTTCATAATAGTTGTCGAGCTGGTTAGCAGACAATTGTATATTGGTTGTATTCTTCATTGTTCAATTGATTAATGGACTGGTAGTTAATTATCCGTACGCTTGATGCCCCTTTGTCGATGGCATCAAAGGCATTGTCGAGTTTGGGGATCATTCCGGAGTGAATACTCCCTTTCTCTTTCAATGCCTGGTAACCCGGTCGGTCAATCTTCGGGATCAATGAAGAGGGGTCGTTGAGGTCTTCCATGACCCCATTTAGTTCAAAAGCATACACCAGATGGACATCATGGACGGGGGCGAGTGCCCCTGCCAGGGTGTTGGCCATGGTATCGGCATTGGTATTGAGCAGGTTGCCTTTGCCATCATGGGTCAGGGGGGCAATCACCGGTACCTGCTGGTTGACAAGGAGTGCGGTCAACAGCGGGGCATTTACCTGCACCGGATCGCCTACCCATCCATAGTCGTGCCCACCGGATAGGGGGCGTTTTACTGACAGCATCAGGTTGCCATCGGCCCCGGTCATTCCCAGGGCATTGCATCCGAGTGACTGGAGCTGAGCCACGATGGACTTGTTGACAAGCCCGCCATAGGTCATGGTCACCACACGCAGCATATTGTCGTCTGTCATGCGGCGGCCTTCCACCATCTGCGTGGGGTAGCCCAACTGGCTGGCCAGCGCAGTGGCTACCTTGCCCCCTCCATGTACCAAAAGTTTGTAGCCCTGCAACTGGCTGAAGGCCTTGAGGAACGGCTGCAGCATTTCCGGGTTTTCAATGACGTTTCCGCCGACTTTGATGACATAAAGGGGTTCTTTTTTCATAAGGCTTCCAATAGTTTTTTTATCACAATTTGTGCAGCATATACCCGGTTGGCGGCCTGCTGCTGCACAATGGAATGGTTGCTATCGAGAACGGCATCGTCGATAACTACATTTCGTCGTACGGGTAAACAGTGCATTACGCGGGCATTGTGCGTATTTTTAAGTTTATCCAATGACATCATCCATTCACGGGCCTGGTAGAGGTGCCCATAGTCGTGGTACGATGACCAGTTTTTTACATAGATAAAATCCGCTCCTTCGAGTGCTTTGGACTGATCGTATTCGATGCCGGCCTGTCCGCTAAATTCAGGTGCGAGCTCCATGCCTTTGGGATGGGTAATCACGAAATCGACCGGGGCACGGTTCATCCATTGAGCAAAGGAATTGGGTACGGCCTGTGGCAGTGCCTTTACATGAGGAGCCCAGGTGAGCACGACTTTGGGCCGTTTGTTTTGGGCATGTTCTTCGATGGTCATCAGGTCGGCCAGCGATTGCAGGGGATGCACGGTGGCCGATTCCATGTTGATAATGGGGACACCCGCATGCCGGGCAAAGGCGTTTAGCAGATATTCTGAATAATCTTTTTCCCTATCCGTGAGGGTTGGAAACGATCGCACACCCAAAATTTCGCAATAGCTGCCCATCACGGCTGCGGCTTCCCTGATGTGTTCGGCTTTTCCTCCGTCCATGATCACCCCGTCTTCGGTTTCCAATTGCCAGGAGTCTTGCGACACATTGAGAACCATCACGTGCATGCCCAGGTTATAGGCTGCCCGTGCGGTACTCATGCGGGTACGCAGGCTTGGATTAAAAAATACGAGTCCCAAGGTTTTGTTTTTTCCCATGTCCTGGTATTGAAACGGGTTGGATTTGAGTTGAATGGCTTCCCTGGCTACCCCCATGGGGTCGGCCACGTCATCGACGGATAGAAATTGTTTCATTATGTTTGGTTGTTTATTGAGGTGTTACGAGTTGTTTGAGTGCATCCAGAAACCGGTCGGCCTGCTCATGTGTCACGCATAATGGCGGCAATAACCGGAGGGTAGATGGGTGAGTCGCAGAACCG
>JAOUOM010000576.1 GCA_029880385.1 Cyclobacteriaceae bacterium
CGGGATCGATGAGGTAATGTGCCAGCATGGTATCGAACAGTGGCCCGAGTACTTTCACATGGTAGTTGCGCAGGATTTGGATATCGTATTTAAGGTTTTGGCCTATTTTGCGGATTGCCGGATTTGACAAAACCCCCTCAAACTCACGGATGATGGACGTGGTTTCCTTTCTGTCTTCCGGAAAAGGGATGTAATATGCGGTACCAGCTTCATAGCAAATGGCAAGGCCTACCAGTTCTGCTTCTACGGTTTCGAGGCTGGTCGTTTCCGTATCAAAACAAAATTCCTTTTGTGTCGCCAGGATCGAAATCAGTTTTGCGCGTTTTTCCGGTGTATCTGCCAACTGGTAGTGATGCTTTACGGTACTGATGTCGTTTTTTTCGGGTTGGGAAGGGGCAATGTCTGTCGCTTCCGGAGCACCAAACAGGTCAAGTTGGGATGTGTTTTTTGAAGAGGGCATTTTCGAAACAGGCTCTGCAAATACCCGTTTGGCGAGTGTTCGGAACTCCAGCTCGTCAAACAGGGGCCTTAACTTGCTTTCGACCGGACCGGTGTATTTGAGGCTGTCTTCGTCGAATGTGATCGGCACCTGCGTATTGATGGTGGCCAGTTCTTTCGAAAAGATGCCTTGTTGGCCAAATTCCTCAAATTTGGTTTTGATGCTTCCTTTCAGTGCGGCTGTATTTTCCACTATATTTTCCACCGTTCCGTATTCCTTCAGCAATTTCGAGGCAGTTTTATCGCCAATTCCTGGAACACCGGGGATGTTGTCGACACTATCTCCTTTCAGACCCAGTACGTCGCATACCTGGCTCACATGTTGAATATCAAACTTGGCCAATACTTCGGGGATGCCGAGTATTTCCACGGAATTACCCATAAAGGCAGGTTTGTACAGGAAAATATTTTCACTTACCAGTTGGGCATAGTCTTTATCTGGTGTCATCATGAACACCTTAAACTCATTTTCGGATGCTTTTTTTGCCAGAGTGCCAATGATATCATCTGCCTCAAAGCCATCGAGTTCCAAAATGGGGATGTTGAATCCTTCAATTACATGTTTACAAAGGGGAATGGCCACACCGATTTCTTCGGGCTGGCTTTGGCGAGTGGCTTTGTAATCGGGATAGGCAATGTGGCGAAAGGTTGGTGCTGGCGTATCAAAAACAACGGCAATATGGGAAGGTTTTTCTTTTTGAATAATTTCCAACAGGGTATTGGTAAATCCCAAAACGGCTCCTGTATTTATGCCCTGAGAGGTAATGCGGGGGTTTTTGCTCATGGCAAAGTGGGCCCGGTAGATAAGTGCAAGGGCATCAAGCAGGAAGAGGGTAGGTTGTTCAGGCATCATTGGGTAAAGGTAGGCCACGCCAACAACCGGGAAAACAAATCAGGAAATTATATGTGAATTCGTATAAAATGTGATTAACTGAACCGTGCCTTTGCCCGGAATGCTGGTCAGGGAGAGCGTAGCATTGTTTTTTTGCAGGAGACTATTGGCAATAAACAGCCCCAGGCCTGTATGTACCGAATCGGTTTTGGTCGTAAAAAATGCTTCTTTGGCTTTTCGGATGGTTTCCTTTTCCATTCCCATTCCCATGTCATGGATGGATATTTCAATGTTTGGCCCTTTCCATTTTCCAGTGATATCGATTTTTACAGTGTCGGTTGGTGGAAATGCTTCAATCGAGTTACGAATCAGGTTGATAAAAACCTGGTTGATTTCTGTGGGATTAATATGAGTCACAAGTTTTTTTTCTGGTAAGAACATGATATGAAAATCAGCATTATTTCCCTGACAAAAGGGGATAACATTTTCAATAATCTCGCATAAATCAATTTCTTTTCTTATGTCTTCTGATTGGCGGGGAACCATGCTGGAAAGTTGCTTTATAATATTAATGGAACGATTTGTGCCGATCGATATGCCATCTAGTAAAAATGAAATTTCATCAATCGTTTCTTTCATATCATCAGCTTTTCCGTTTGCAATTAATGTTTGTCTGATCTCATAAAAATCTTTTTTAAGCGGCTCTACTACTCCACCTACGTAGTTTAACGGATTATTGAGTTCATGTGCAATTCCGGCTGTTAAGAAACCTAGAGAAGCCATTTTCTCGGATTCAATCAATTTTAACTGTGTTCTTTTTAGCTCTCGGAGCGCAGTTTCTTTGGAATTGATTGTGGTGAGAAGGTTTTCATTATTTTCTTTAAGTTTATCGCGTTGTGATGCGGTGAGTTTTCTTTCGTTATCAATAGCTGACTTAATAAAAAACATCATGATGATAGATGGGCTCACA
>JAOUOM010000578.1 GCA_029880385.1 Cyclobacteriaceae bacterium
TACAAACATAAAGGCAACGGTAATGGTAGCCGGGTTGCTAAACCCCGAAAGTGCCTCCTCGGTCGTAAGAATACCGGTGACAACAAAACCAAGAATCAGAAAAATAGACACAAGATCTGAAGGCACCCGATCCATTGCAAATAAAAAAACGGCCACTATCACAATGGCAATTACAATCCAAGCATCAATTCCCATAGGTCATAAAAAGTGTGGTTGCCATCTCTTTGGCTTTACCAAATTCGTTTAAATCCATCCCGTCGTAACCCGTCACGGACAGAATAAGCTCCGTATCTATATTTCCCACCAATTCGTCAGCGGCCATCGGGCATCCGCCATAGCCCAATAATGCCCCGTCCAAACGCTGACATCCCCCCTGACGGGCGGCCTTTACTTTCTCTATCGCCCGGTCAGCAAAAGCATGCAGATGTGCCCCAAACTCTATTTTTGGAAATGATGGGACTACGGCATCAAAAAGAGTGCGAATGGCCTCGGACGTGGCCTGTCCCATCGTATCGGACAATGACACAATGGGTATTTCAAGTGCATCAAGCCGACTGACAAATTCCAGAACCCGATCTACGGAATACGGATCACCATAAGGATTGCCAAACCCCATACTCAGGTAGACGACCAGCTCTCTGCCGGATTTCATACAGATGTCATTCAATACAGGTACCAGCTCAAACGCCGCCTGAACGGATTGGTTGGTATTGCGCTGCTGGAACGTCTCCGATATGGAAAGCGGAAAGCCCAGGTAGGTGATTTCCGGAAAATCAAGTGTTGCTTGTGCCCCCCTCACATTGGCCACGATAGCCAGCAGCCGGGTAGACGTAGTTTGCAAATCCAACAGACCCAGTACGTCACGCGTATCCCGCATTTGAGGAACCGCCCTGGGTGAAACAAAACTTCCAAAATCAAGCGTATGAAAACCCACCCGCAACAACTGGTTGAGATAGTCCGCTTTGTCCCTTGTCGGAATCTGTCTTACCAGGCCTTGCATGGCATCACGCGGGCATTCGATGATTTTCATAGCAGGACAAAGGTATTACCTTCACCTTGATTTAAACTACTAATAGTTTAAAACAGGTGCCAGCCAGCGTTCAATTTCTTCTTTGTCCATTTGTTTTCTCCTGGCATAATCGGCGACCTGATCCTCCCCTATTTTTCCCAGGCCAAAATACCGGGATCCGGGATGCGAAAAGTAAAACCCACTGACCGATGAGGCCGGGTACATGGCAAAGGATTCGGAAAGGGAAATGCCCGTATTCTTTTCAGCCTGCAGCAGTTCAAACAAGGTTTGTTTCTCTGTGTGGTCCGGGCAGGCCGGATATCCCGGTGCAGGCCGGATACCCTTGTACTCTTCCCTGATCAATTGTTCATTAGTTAATTGCTCGCCGGAGGCATAACCCCAATGAGTAATCCGTACATTATAGTGCATATATTCGGCAAGTGCCTCAGCCAGACGGTCGGCAATTGCCTTCACCAAAATAATCTGATAATCATCGTGCTCGGCTTCAAATGCCGCGATCATGGCTTCGATACCTATGCCCGCCGTAACGGCAAAAGCCCCGATGTAATCCCTTTTGCCACTGGATTGAGGTGCAATAAAATCTGCGAGGCAAATATTGGAAATACCCGCTCCCTTCTTCCCCTGCTGCCGCAAAAAATGAAGTTTCCCTGCGTCATGGCTGGAAAGGATGACATCATCCCCATCAGAATTTGCCTCGTAAAACCCGATAACGGCCCGTGCAGACAGCAGCTTTCCGTCGATGATGCGGTCGAGAAGCTGGTTTGCCTCATGAAACAGTTTTCCGGCTTCCTCGCCTACCACGTTATCTTCCAGAATGGCCGGGTATTTCCCCTTCAACATCCAGGTAGAAAAAAATGGAGTCCAATCGATAAACGGCCTGATTTCCTCCAAAGAGATATCGTCAAATGTCTTATTGCCCAAAAATGAGGGTGCAGGCGGCGTATAGGACTCCCAGTCTGTTTCCCACTTATTTTGCAAAGCCATCGTATATGGCAAATAATCCTTGTCCTTTTGCCTGTTTCGGTGGTTTTCAGCCAGTTCTTCGTATTCTGTTCTGGTCTGCGCTACGTAGTTGTTGGCTGATTCACTCAGCAACAATGACGCAACGGTCACCGCCTTGGAAGCATCGAGCACATGGCTGACGCTGCCGGAATACCTGGGCGCAATTTTTACGGCTGTATGTACCCGGCTGGTGGTAGCCCCGCCAATCAGCAGTGGGATTTTCAACCCCATCCGCTCCATTTCCTCTGCACATAT
>JAOUOM010000577.1 GCA_029880385.1 Cyclobacteriaceae bacterium
CAGCCCGCTGCGCTCCCTGTTAGGTATATTTAAGTTAATCATCCTAAAATATCTGCGTGATCGCCATGGTATTTGACCCAAACGTCCTTTATTTTCGCTCAAAAACCTGATACCATGTCCAAGATCAACCCTTTTCACCTGGCCATTCCCGTGCACAACCTGGCCGAATGCCGTTCCTTTTATGGCAATGTGCTCAATTGTAGCGAAGGACGCAGCGATACCCGCTGGGTGGATTTCGATTTTTACGGGCACCAGCTGGTTATCCATGAGGTACCGCATACGGAAATGCCCGGCGGACACAATCCCGTGGACGGACATGAAGTGCCGGTGCCCCATTTTGGGGTCGTTCTGGACTGGGCCGACTGGGAAGACCTGGCCGAACGGCTGGTGGAAAGAGGTACAAAATTTATCATTGAGCCCTACATCCGGTTCAAAGGACTGCCAGGGGAACAGGCTACGCTGTTTTTTAAAGACCCCTCGGGAAATGCGCTTGAATTCAAGGCATTTAAAGACATTGGTCAATTATTTGCCAAATAAATGACCACAACCCCCTGGCTACCCATCGGCCAAGCATTAGCCTAACGAACAGCTGAAAACCGTCATCAGTGCCGGTTTATTGTTAATTTAGTGATGACCGGCCTTCCGGTGGGTCAAATTCTGATTAATTTCCGGCAAAAAAATTATTGAATCATGCGCTATCTTTTCTTTTTCCCCCTGTTGGTACTTGCAGCATGCAATGGCACCACGCTTTCTTCCAGTAATCAGGCAATAGAAGGCAATATCCCGGCTACAGGTGACGGCACCCGACCCAAAAACATCGTCCTGCTCATTGGCGATGGCATGGGGCTTAGTCAGGTTTCCTCAGCTTTTTACTACAAAAGTACCCCCTCCAGCTTTGCGCGCTTTACCAATATCGGCCTGATCCGTACGTCTGCGGCCGATGCCAAAATCACGGATTCTGCCGCCGGTGCCACTGCTTTTGCATCGGGCGTAAAAACCTACAATGCAGCCATCGGGATGTCGGTCGACAGCACCGCTGTGCCCACCATCGTGGAAATAGTCTCCGAAAAAAACTGGAAGACCGGCCTGATTGCCACGTCCTCCATTACCCATGCCACACCGGCCAGTTTCTTTGCCCACGTTACCCACCGCAACTATGCCGAGGAAATTGCGGCCTTTATGCCCGCGTCCGGCGTGGATTTCTTTGCCGGTGGCGGACTGAACTACTTCAGCGCAAGACAGGATAGCGTAGACCTGACGGCCCGGCTACAGGAAAATGGGTTTGTCGTCAATACAAACGCCCTTTCGACAGAAACACCCGACCCTTTACAAAAATACGCCTACCTGCTCGCACCGGATGGCATGCCTAAAATGAACGACGGACGCGGCGATTTTCTCCCCAATGCCACCCGGCTTGCACTGGACTATCTGTCAGCCTCGCCCGACGGTTTTTTCCTGATGGTCGAAGGCTCACAGATCGACTGGGGGGGCCATGCCAATGACGAAAGCTACCTGGTCAGTGAACTGATCGATTTTGATGCCACCATCGGGGCCGTACTTGACTTTGCCGAACAAAACGGTGAGACACTCGTCATCGTCACGGCCGACCATGAAACCGGCGGCTATACGCTGGCAGCCGACAGCCTGGATTACAACACCATCAAGGGGTCATTTTCGACACAGGGCCATTCCACTACGCTCATCCCCGTATTTGCTTTTGGCCCCGGTTCCGAGCGGTTTCGTGGCGTGTATGAAAACACCGGCATCTTCGACCGCATGATCGAATCCATGCCCTAACCAGCTGTCCGGACGGTTCCTTCAGTTCCTTTGGGGGCCCGCAGGCCAGCCCCTTAACCTGCCACACAACGCCTCCTCGCGGTGGCACAGGCCGGCAGCCCGCAGGCCATTTCGGTCCTGTGCTTCCCCTTACGGCCGGGGCACTGCCGAATACCTGGCCCAAAAAAGGAAATATTTTAGACGGAAAATACCGGTTGGCTGTACCTTGCCACCCGGTTAATCCATCTTCACAAAAAGACAAATCCAATGAGCCAACTACTCAAATCAAAAGCTTCGTTTGGTACTGCTCCCGTCTTCCTTACGGCTATTTCGACCATTTTGGGGGCCATTATGTTTTTGCGGTTTGGTTATGCCGTAGGCCACGTCGGGTTTTTGGGCACGGTGGCCATCATCCTCATTGGCCATCTGGTCACCATCCCCACTGCCATGGCCATTGCAGAGATTGCAACCAATCAAAAAGTAGAGGGTGGGGGCGAATACTTCATTATTT
>JAOUOM010000041.1 GCA_029880385.1 Cyclobacteriaceae bacterium
GTTTGCGAGAGGGGGAATGTGTCACTTTTTGCGCCCCTCCATCCAGTGGTCGATTGTCCGTCCCAAAGTAATTTCCATTCCCAGGAGGCCTCGCTCCCTGTCAGGCGGTTGTAGTTGTTTTTTGGGGCGAGGGGTGTAGGTGTGGCATAGTTGGCCGGATTGTCTGTGATGATCCGTATATTTCGCCACATGATGTGTTTGTTGTCTTCTTCAGGCACGCTGATGCTGTGGACTTGCAGGGCAATGTAGCCGGAAGGTGTACGGTCGTCGATCAGGTGGGCAGTCGGGATATCATTTACCCATATTTTCATACTGTCACCGATGGCTTCTATTCGTATTTTGTTCCACTCCAGGTGTTTGTAGGCAGCACGTGCTTTTTCGTCCTCATTGAGCGGGTAAAGCCATCCGCGGCGCGCTTCATCATAGATCCCCCCCGTCCAGCTTCGATCCGATGGATCCAGTTCGCACTGGTAGCCATGTACACGCCCATGGTCATATTCCTTGAAATTATTTGAACGGAATTGAACGCCGGAATTGATCGGGCCATCCAGTTTTACATCAAACTCCAAAATAAAGTCACCATACTTTTCTTTGGTGCATAAAAATGTATTGGGAGAAGCAGGCACAGTAGTGCCTACAATGGCACCATCTTCAATAGTGTACCTGGCAACCCCTCCTTTTTGCTCCCAGCCTGTTAAATCCTTCCCATTAAATAATGAAACCCAGGGGGCATTATCAGAGGAGGAACCTGTGCAGCCAATAAACAATAGAGGTATAAGCAAAGTAGTAAAAATTAAATTTTTCATAGGGATTAAAATTTTATCTATAAAATGGTTATCAATTTATCATTGGAGGAAAACCGTCCGCCTTAAATTGAGGTTTCAATATAAACGACAAAGTTGGTTTGAGCTATTAAAATTCCTTGAACGAACCAGTGCGGTGATAGGAAATATCCTGAAAGGTTTTCCGTTGATACCCTATACTTGCCTTGTGACAGTCGCCGGTTTTTTGTTGTTGTCGGGTTTAGATAATTTAGTCCCCGTAAAAGTCAGTTATAACCAGTAATAAAGGAGAACCCCTATCGCATGCTCAAGCAATTCCTGATTTTTTTGTCAATACTTTGTTTTTTGGGTGCCGGTTATTTTACCTACGACAAATGGATTAGAGGCTCAAGCCTTGATTTGTGGGATTTTGTGCCCGAAAATGCCGCCATCGTTTACGAAAATGCCAACCTGGGGACAACCCTCGATTTCGTAGACAGTCTCCAGTCCTGGACAACCCTGATGTCGGTTCCGGAGCTCCGTTCGTTTGAACGTGCAATCGACCAGATGGATAGTATATTGAAAGACGGCAATAGTAGCCGGGCATTTTTTGACCAGATATCGATTTTGGTGAGTGTACATGTGACGGCCCGCAAGGAGTTTGACTATTTGTTTATGGCCGAAATAAGCAATTTGAGGCAGCATACGGTTCTTACACGTCTTCAGGAGGCGTTTTCCCCTGATACGTATAAAAAGTCCACGCGGAAATACATGGGTTTTTCCATCTCCGAAATTAGTGACGGAAAGCAGGCATTTTCCTTTATTTTTTACAAAAATTTCTTTGTTGGCAGTTACAATTCGCTTTTGGTAGAGGATGTTATCCGTACGGTGAGCGAAGGGGAACACGCTTCGTTTGCAGATCAACAGCCGGAGTTGTTCACACTTGCCAAGCTTAGCCAGGATCAGGGCAATGTGTATGTAAACCTTCAAAACCTGATGGCATTGGTGGGCACTTTTCAGCTAAATGAGGAAACACCCAAACTGGCAAAAAGTGCTTTTCTCGACCTGGCCGTATCGGACAAGTTTATAGAATTATCCGGTTTTTCTTTTACCAACCCACAAACCGGACTTTTTTCGGTCACCAGTGGACTCAATGGGGCTTCGTTTGACCTGGCAGAAGTCATTTCCATTCAAACAGGGCTATTGTATCACTTTAGCTTTTCGGATCGTGAAAAATGGAAAAACCAGTTAAACGAATATAACCAACGAACAGACCCACAGTTTTCCATCATTCGAAAACGCTTGTTGACGGAGCTTGATTTTGATGTGGACTATGTGTTTGACCTGCTGGATCAGGAAGTGGGATTGTCGATGTGGGGGAGCGAAAGCCAGGAATCAAACATCCTTTACCTCGAAGTGGTAAACAGTGAAGAGGCCATTGAGTTTTTCGGCCGTGCCGCCGAGCGCCATGCAGATGCACATGGCGATACCTTATTTGTAGACACCTACAAAGGGCATGAAATCCGTAAATTTCCCGACCCTGGGCTTGCCCGGGCTTTTCTCGGAAGCCTGGCTGGGGATTTTGAAGAGTGCTATTTTAGTAGTTATCGCAACTATCTGTTTTTCACCAATAGTCTCCCACAGGTCAAATCGGTGCTGGATGATATTGAAAATGAAAATACCTGGAAAAAATCGCTTCGCAAATCGCGTTTCCTGGATCGCGTAAACCAGGAAGCCAGCCTGGGTATTTACGTGCATACTCCGGCTATCTGGAATGATCTCAGCCGCGCCCTGGATCCAAAATGGCAGGACATAGCCCGAAAAAACGACTACATTTTTCGTAGTTTTGAAAACATGGCCGTGCAGACCAGTTCAGTTGATGATAAATATTTTACCAGTATCCTCATTGACCAGCCGGATGGTACTGCCCTTCAAAACGCACGAACTAACCCGTTGGGATCCATTCGACTGGCGGCACCGCTTGTTACCAAGCCTTATCTGGTCAAAAACCACAACGACGGCCAGATGGAAGTGATGGTCCAGGATTCTGCCAACAACCTCTACCTGATAAGCCCCGAATTTGACGTGCTGTGGAGCAAAGAACTGGCCGGACGGATCAAATCGGGCATTTTTCAAATTGACTACTATAAAAACAATAAGCTCCAGTACCTGTTTATCACGGAGCACCAGGTGCACATCCTGGATCGTAATGGGGAATACCTGCCGGAATTTCCCAAATCCATTGCCAGATCCAATGAATTTGAGTTTTTGGGTCTGATCGACTATGAAAGCAATAAAAATTACCGGTTTGCCATTGTAGACATCAAGGGCAACGTTTACCTGACCGATAAGGATGCAAAGCCACTGGATGGATGGGCACCTTTGTCCGTAGGATCCCCCCTCAGTATGGCACCGGTACATTACCGTATCGGAGGTACAGATGCCATCTTATTGGCAACCACCGGAGGGGAAATTCATTCCTACAGTCGAAAAGCAAGGGATTTTCCGGGGTTTCCTTATTCGCTAAACGAACCCGTAAGCGGGGCTTTCCATGTCAAGACCGGTAGTAATTTTCAGTCGACGGTACTCACGGCTATCACGTCAGGCGGGCGGGTTGTAAGCATCAACTTAAAAGGTGGGTTGCAAAACAAAGTTCAATTGGTGAAAAATACCGTTGATACGCAGTTTCGGATACTCAATGATATCGGGGGCAAAAATTTCCTTCTTTCCCGTCAATCAGACCAGGTAGTCGATATTATGGATCGGACGGGCAATGTCTTTTTTTCCAAAAACTACCTTAGTACGGCTGATAGCTTTTTGCAATATTACCACCTGACTGCTGCCAACCAGTACATCGTGGTAGGCGACAAAACCAGACACTCCATCTACATTTATGACCTTAGCGGGCGGCTGGTGACTGGTCGGCCGGTAAGTGGCGACAATCCCGTAAGTATGCGGTACTTCGGTAGTCGGGACGAATATCAGGTATACATTACCGATCAGTCTGATCTGTCACTGGTTTCCATTCAATACTAAGGCCATGCAATTGATCATTCAAAGAGCTTCCGATGGCCCCCTGCCCAGGAAAAAAATCCGCATACGGATCGATGGAAAGCTTGTAGGTTATGTGTCGGTCGATGAGCCATTGGTGGTTGACATTACCAATTCATGCACCCTATGTGCAAAACTGGATTCCTTGACAGGTTCTGCTTCCCTAGACCTGATTCCGGATGGTCGGTCGCATTTGCTCACCCTTGCCCTTAACCCTCGTTTGGTATATCTTCCATCGGTTTCGCTTGCGGCCATGGTCCTGGTGGTGATCCTATCACGCGTCAACTGGTTGGGACCTCAAGCCAGTTTTGCGATTGCATGGTCACTGGGATTAGCAGCTTTGCCTGCCCTGCTTTCTTTCACCTGGTGGCGAAACCGATGGATTCAGATTGTTGGGGATGTGCCCCGCTGATGGTCACGGGCGGATGAAGCCGGCGTGCAGGCTGCATTTTACATCCTCATCCTTTGGGCAAGGGGATGCAGTCATTTTTGGTTTACAGCCAAAACATTGATTTTTACAGGAAGTACGGACAACCATGGCCAGACACATCATCGGAATAGGAGGCGTGAGCCGCTCGGGCAAGACTACGCTAGCCCACCAATTGAAAGCATACATGGAGGACAGTGGTTTGTCGGTCCGCGTGCTTTGCCAGGACGATTTTGTATTGGCAGAAGATGATTTGCCCTATGTTGGGGAGCATGTGGATTGGGAAACACCTGAGTCGATGGATTGGGATGCCCTTCTCCGTGCATTGATCCGGTCGTCAGAGGCCTGTGACATATGCATAGTGGAAGGAATATTTGCCTTTCATTGCAAACGGATAAATGATTATTATACGATAACGGTAAATTTGGAGCTGGAAAAGGAGGTGTTTTTGGAGCGAAAAAAGCAGGATTTACGCTGGGGGGCAGAACCTGACTGGTACATAGCGCATATTTGGAAAAGTCACCTGAAATACCGGCAGATTCCTGCGGGTTGTCTGAAGGTAAGGGATGCGGGTCTTGCGAATCCGGAAAAGCTGGCCCGACAACTGGGGTTGGTATGAACCCACGCAGATACCGGAAGTTTCCTTTAAAATAAGTTGGCAGATGTTTTTTGTATACACCCGGTGAATGTTATAACTTGGTGGTTTTGGTAGAATTCCCATTTTCCTATTAGTGCGTTTGATAAATGAGTCAGTTTTTAGTCACGGATGATTCCGTACAGGATAATCTTTCAAAAAGCCAGTTGTTGACCAGTGATGATTTTAATTCCGTGTTGACCTCCGGGGATTTGCGTCAAAAACTTGAGCATGTCGGTCGAGATTTTTCAAAAATCAATGAAAGTATCAGTTACGAATACCAGTTGCAGCATTTGCAGGTAGAGCTGGTCAAGCTTCAGACGTGGATTGCACAGGAGGGTTTGCGGGTCGCTGTACTTTTTGAGGGGCGGGATGCCGCAGGAAAGGGAGGCACTATCAAGCGCTTTTCCGAACACCTGAACCCACGTTCGATGCGGGTGGTGGCCCTGCCCAGGCCAACCGATCTGGAGAAACGGCAGTGGTATTTTCGCCGATACATACGGGTATTGCCCAATGCAGGGGAGATTGTTTTTTTTGACAGGAGCTGGTACAATCGTGCCGTGGTAGAGCCGGTCATGGGTTTTTGTAATGACGACCAGTACCAGCAGTTTATGCGTCAGGTGCCGGAATTTGAGCACATGCTATTTGAAGACGGGATTTTTGTGATCAAATTTTGGTTTTCGATCACGAAGGAAGAGCAGGCCCGACGTTTTTTGCAGCGCAGGAAAAATCCGTTGAAGCAATGGAAGTTGAGTTCGGTGGATGAACGGGGACAGGAGCTGTGGGGTAAATACACTTATTTTAAGGAACAGATGTTTAGCCGCACCCATACGACGTTCAGTCCGTGGATCATTGTGAAGACCAATGTGAAAAAAGAAGCCAGGCTCGAAAGCATCCGGTATTTGTTATCGCATTTCGAATATCCGGGCAAGGAAATGCCTGCGACACGGATCATGCCCGACCCTAACGTGATCATGCGCTTTCATCGTTCAATCTACAACATTGACTGAGGCCATGAAAAATCAGGTATATACCGAATCGGATTTAAAGCTGTTGAATTCCAACAAAGCCTTAAAATACATGTTGGAGACCAAAGGGGAGGTAGATCCGATGAAAGCCTTGCGCTATGTACGGGCAGAGAGCGAACTGGAAAGGTTGCAGGTACAGCTGATTAAGCTACAACGCTGGGTAATTGAAAACAAAAAGCGGATATGTATCCTGTTCGAAGGACGGGATGCAGCTGGAAAGGGGGGGGCTATTCGCCGGATAACACATCATCTCAACCCACGGCATTACAAGGTGATTGCGTTGCCAAAACCTACGGAAATTGAACGGGGCCAATGGTATTTTCAGCGGTATATTCAAAATCTGCCGAACCCCGGGGAAATTACGCTTTTTGACAGGAGCTGGTACAACCGTGCCGTGGTGGAGCCTGTCAATGGGTTTTGTACGGAGGAGGAGTACGAGCGGTTTATGAATGAGGTCAATCATTTCGAACACATGATTACCAGTGACGGAATCATATTGATCAAATTCTATATATCTATTTCAAAAAACGAACAAAAAAAGCGATTTGAGGAAATAAGCAACAATCCGCTCAAGCGATGGAAAATGACCCCCGTGGACGAACATGCGCAGGAATTATGGAAACAATATACCTCGTTTAAGGACCGTATGTTCGAACACACCAATACCAAATCCAATCCATGGGTGATCATCGAAGCTGACCGGAAAATTGCAGCAAGAATTAAAGTGATTAAGTATATTTTGAAAACAGTCCCTTTTAAAAAGAAAAGAAAGTCAAAGGTGGAAGAGATTGTTCCGGATCCCCGTGATTTGGGATCAAATAGCTAGTTTTAACCTGTTGATTTGAAGTGAAACAATGAAGTATATAATTTTTGCATATTTGTTTTTGGGTGTGCTGGTGACTTCCCTGGCCCAGGAAGGTGATTATTTTCTGACCAATTATTCGCCCAAGATTTCCAATATCGATCATTCTTATTTTGACCTGGATTTCACTTCATATGACGAATTGATCATCGCGCATCGTTTGGGGATTATCCGGTTTGATGGTACCGACTGGGAACTCGTGACAACACCCAGTGCAGCCCTGACCGTTTGTGCCGATGCGAATGACGACATCTATACAGGATTGACGAGTGATTTCGGTAAACTCACCATCCTGGATGGCGCATATGCCTACCAATCGCTGGCAGGAGAAAGCCTGACCGGCCTGACTTTTCAGACGATGGCATGGGGCGAGGGTGTGTTTTTTCTACAGGAATCTCGGCTTATTCACTATTATCCCACTTCAGACAGCCTGACTGTTTTCTATCCGGCTACAGAGGATGTCTTTTTCGACCTGATGTTTGAGTTTAATGGTCAGATCTATGTTCAGGCTCCCGGGGCATTGTATGTTGTGGACGATTCGTTGCGCCTGGTAAAATCACTCCTGCCAACAGCAGGTGAAATATTGTCGTGTACCAAAAACCCCTATCAGGATGAATACGCGCTGGCAACATCAGATGGTCGGTTCTTTGTGTACAATGGCCGGTTTTCAGAGCTAAAACTGAATGAAAATGTCGTAGTATCTGAATTAAATTGGTCGTCAGAAAATTTATTGGCTATTGGAACCATTTCTTCCGGAATACTGGTCTATAATGTACGAAACAAAACGATCGAAGGGAAAATCAATGCCAATACAGGCTTGTCTGACAATGAAATCCTGGCCATTTCATCAGATCATGACCGGGGCATTTGGGTAGCCAATACATTTGGTTTGTCGCGCATTGCGCCACTGGTGCCTGTTAAAAACTACAATTACTATCCGGGGCTTAAGGGCAACCTGATTGCAGTCAAAACTTTGAAGGGAAAGCAATACATCGCGACAAGTGCCGGGCTGTTCTATTTTGATCAGAAGGAACGATATAAAAACACTGTATACTATGAACAGGTAAAGAAGACGACATCTGTCCCAAAAACAACCACATTGAAGCCGGAGCCTCCTCCTGCACAAACGACTCAGCCTGTAACGACCACACGTTCGTCCGGGATTCGGTCCTGGTTTAGTTCAAAAAAAAATGAAACAGCTACCGATGCCCAGAAGACCGACCAACAATCATCGTCGGGGCTGTTTAAGTCGAATCAATCGTCAACTTCAAAAAAAACGTCGCTGTTTAATAGGGACAATGGACAGTCCAATTCGCTTCTGCCCAAAAAGAAAAGTGCCAAAGAAGAAATATCCTATGTGCGGAAAGTAAGACGAAATCTGATCTCCATTGATTTCCTTTACCAGTCCATTGAGGGCCTAGACGAAAAATGCAGGTTTATTTTACCTATCCAGGATCGTCTGGTTGCTTCTACTTCGTCGGGGATTGTCGAAATACAAAACGGACAGGCCACACAAATATACGGAGAACCCGTAAGGTATATTTACCATCCGCCGGGATCCAAACTGCTGATAGTAAGCAGGAGCGATGGGGGTGTCCGTGTATTGGAGCTGGATGATAATTTGTGGATGGAAATTGCCTCACTGGAGATTCCAGGGGAAATCATCCTATCGGCCTATAGTGATGCCAATAAAGATATTTGGCTCGCAGGCACCAAGAGTTTGTTCAAAACCCGACTCAAAGACTCAGTCCTGGTGGTTTCGAATAAGTACGAGCTTAACAACCAGTTTTTTGATAATATCCGTTTGACCGAATTATCGGGTTCCCTGTTTCTGGTCAATACCCAGGGCTACTACATGCTCGATCCGTTGAATAATGCCCTGGTTGAGGTGCGCGAGATTAGCAATAAGATAGGGTTGCCCAAAAAACACCTGATTCAAAATGACGGAAAAGTATGGGTAAACAATGGAGTGGACTGGTACCGGATCGAAAGTGCCACGGAAGTTAAAAAATACACTTATTTAAAATTATTTCCGGAAATGACGTATATAGATCAGGTAGGTACTAATTTCTGGATAATTGATCAGTTTTCGAAGTTATATAAATATACACCTGGTATACAGGATTCGATTTCGGAGGGGAAAATGTTTATCCGCGAGGTAAGATCGAAAAATAAAGTTTTGCCTACTTCCTCCAAGATCACGCGAATTCAATACGATAACAACTCGTTACATGTGGAGATGGCTCGCCC
>JAOUOM010000042.1 GCA_029880385.1 Cyclobacteriaceae bacterium
GGCGTGGTTCAGCTCCGGACGGGGCTCAAACAGGGATACGGACCTCTTTTTGACCTGATCATGAATTTCCCAGGCCTCCAAATTTGTATCAATTGACATAAAACGTCGCGATCTCTCTTTTGCATTTAGTTGCAGTGCGTTTTTAAATACCTTTAGGTGGCCATAATGCAGTTTGAGGTTTGTCGGGGAGAGTAATTCTTCGTCATAAAACCCAAATTCATCGCGGGAGGTATCATGCAGGCCTCCGATAAATTCTGTTTCAAGTGGGATATGGATGCCCCGTTGCGCGAGTTTGATCCGTACTTCCTTGTGGTTGGCCATGTAGCTGAATGCGCGGGCATTTGCCGATCCCGGACGTCCCGAACAGGCACCACAATCATACCCGGCATAGTGTGTATTGTTTGCACTGCTGGATCCATGCCCAATCACATATACCAGTGAGGAAAAGCCTGAAATGGCACCGGTGCTCTTGAGCACAGCTTCCACCCGGTCGGTCATTTCATCCACGGTGTAGCCGAGTTGAAGGCCATCGAGGGAATGGCCGGGACTCCTGTTTTCTACCGTAATGGTCGAAAATTCATCCATGTGGGAAAATGACGAAGAGGAGGCAGGCCCAAAACTTGGCTTAAATACGTTGAACATCAATTTGATTGCTGACCAGAACCCAAGGGTTTGCGTGATAAGCCATCCACGAAACAAGGAATGGGTGGTTTTGGTGAAATGAACCTCTGAACGGTTTTCGCGGTTGGTTGTCACTTCTTTGATCAAATGCCTGGGTGACAGGGGTGCCGGACAAATCTTGGTATAAAACCGGGCATTTTTTGGTTGATAAAATGCGTCTACCCCAAAGTGTCCCGGTGTACCATAGGTCTCACATTTCGGGTCTAAATGTTCGATGTGCCTGCGTATGGAACCTACCCTGTCGTCAATGCAGAAAAAGGCCATAAAGGAAGGAGTGGCCTGTAGGGCTGTGGTTGCCTGCTGCTCCTGTATGCCGGCGAGCACCTGATCAAAATACGTCCATTCATATGCTTCCTGCCAGATGTTCAGGACCTCATCCAGTTCGGTTAGCTCATTTTTCGAAAATAGTTCGACTGGAGGGATATCCAAATCAGTGGCTATTGGCTTCCACTTTCGCTTCAATGAGTTGTCAAGGTTGTCAATTTCCAGCAAAAGTTCGAGACGGATCAACCCGCTCAGACTTATTTTTCGTCCATCTAACAGCGACAATGGTTTGTCTTCGATGGCAGAGATCAGTCCAGACCATCCCGGGTGGGCAAATTGCTGGTCAAACAGGTATTGGGAGAAGTATTTTTCATCACCAACCAGAATCGTTAACAAATCACGGATCGTTAAGGATTCGTCAAAAAAAAGTCCCCTGGCTCTTTTGGTTTTAAAAAAGCTGACAAAGCTGTTTTTTTCCAGTTCACGTAAAGAGTCCAGGAAACTATAGTGGGAAACGGGAAATTTATGGATAGCTACTCCCTGATCGAGATAACTGTTGAGGATACGAAAGAGGTTAGTGTGAACGATTGTGTCCAGGTCCAGGTGATAGATTTCCTTCCAGCGCTTTCGTAGTTGCCCTGTTTTACGGGGATGTACCTCATCATATGTTGTATGCAGGACTTTATCGACCCAGTTTTGTTTTTCGCCTTTGCCCTTTTTTCGCTCAATTATTTGTTCGAGGATTTCAGGTGCTACCTTCTTTTGAAGGTATAGATCACGGAATTCATCGACTGAAAAGGATACTTTGTACCCAAAGATTTTTGAGGCATTTCGTATGGCCAGATCAAATCGCTGGTTTTGAAATGCATGAAGGGTATTGTGATGAATAAAGTCCTTTAACGGGGCTTGTGTAGGCAGATAATGTTTGAGTTGGTGCAATATATGCACCTCATCAAACCCTATGTGTTCATTCGACATGAATGTAGGTTTCGGATGTATTAATTAATATGTGGTGATGATCCACGTCTCGTGAGTGAGCGTGGGTGTATTGACGTGCCGATGGGATTGGCACGTTAAATTAATTTCCTGAGGTTAGGAATTAATTTTCAATTGGCAAAAGAGTAAATAAATAGGTGTTTTGCCTGTAGGAACGATGAATGCAGGCCTGAAAACAAAGCGGCAAAACGATGTGAAAACAATCCCCGGCTCGAAAGATAGCAGTCGGGAAGAAAGGGGAAAGAAATCGAAACCAGTGGAGGATTCTTTTTTCTCTTCTTTCGAAGAAATTTCCAAGTCCGTATCACTTGTTATTTCCACATTCTTTTTACCCAAAATCTCTTCCATGCTGATCAACTCAAGGGTTGCGGCACTCACGAAGAGGATAAAAAGGAATTGGAAAAACTTTCTCATTCTAGATGAATTGGTACAATGTTAAAGTAAATTTTGAAATAATATTAATTCAATACCATTCCTTCATAAAAAAATAATGTTATAGCGGTTAAAATAATGTTAAACCGGAATTTTTGACTCCAGACCATCGATAGGGTATAAAAAAATCCGGAAGGTTCGCTTCCGGATTTTTATTAGGAGGTAGTTACGATGGTTATTTCGTATCCCACCAAAGTTTATTGTCCAGATTGTCAGCACCTTGCGCAGCAACGATGCTTTCGTAGTTGGCTTTGTTCAAGGTATATTCCGTAGAAGGATAAGCCTGACGTACGGGTATCTGTCCACTGTTGTTTACCGCATCGGGTGCTGGTGTCAATGCAGGGAAGTCAAGCCTTCTCCATTCTGCCCATGCTTCATAGCCTTGCATGTACAAAGCAACCCATTTTTGTGTACCGATTAGTTGATCGGCATTTGTGCCATTCCAAACGACAGCAGCGTCGGCAATGTAGGTGGCAAATGCAGCCGCATCAAAAACACCCCACTGTTCCCATGAAGCCTGGATACCTGCTTCGTAGTGTTGCTGGGCTGTCCCGGGGATACTCCATCCATCATTTACTGCTTCGGCCAACAGGAATTCGACCTGCGCAACGGTAAAGATGGCCTGGTCAGCATCCTTGGTATTGATGATATTGTCCGTAATGAAGGATACATCACTATTTGGGATATCACCAGCGGTGCTAATACCATATGGCATACCCACAAATGTACCGGTAGCCAATGCTGGCTCTGCATAGGCAGATATCCGTGGATCATTTACGCTTTGCAGGTAATTGATCATGGGCTCACTAACTGCATAGTCAGTACGGGTAATGAACCGACCATACCAGGGATTTTGGTTGTTGGCATCATTCAGGTGGTTATACATGACGTCAGTAGAAATAACACCTGCGTTATAGGCAGCTTCAAACTCGGATCGGGCAGTAGCCGGGTCAATATCCGATATCCTCATGGCCATGTTCATACGAAGCGTGTTTCCAAACGCAGCCCAGCTACCCATGTCGCCACCGAAAATGATGTCGCCATTAGGTCCGGCACCTGCATCAATCATGGCAACGGCCTCTTTTACTTCTTTCAAAAGGTCAGCATAGATTTTATCCTGAGTGTCATAGGCAGGATTAAAATTAGCAGCACCCTGTAAGGCTTCCGAATAAGGAAGAGCCCCCCATCGGTCTGTCATATACTGAAAGAAATAGGCTTTCATGATTCTGGCAACCGCAATTTGGTTGTTGTTACTTCCATCAGCGGCAGCAGCGTTTTTCGTGGCATCATCCGTATTCAGATTGATGATTTGCTGAAGGTTTGCCAATGGACCGGTATACCAGGGGTAGTAATCAAACGTAGTCTGGTTGTACCGTGACGTTTCGGTATACTGTGTTTCCGAAAGTTGCTGCGTGTATAGTACGCCCTCGGGTGCGCCGATAGCAGTTGCTACCCATGTCTGGGCATCTGTCAGCAGGAGGGAAGTAGGTGCATTTGACGGCTGATTTGGGTCCACATTGATGTCGCCAAAATCAGTACACGCCGAACCAGCTAAAAGAAGTCCGGCCGTGATTATGCTAAAAATTTTATTATTCTTTATCATGATTCTTTGTTATTAAAGGCCAAACCTTACATTGAAACCAACTGAACGAACTCCGGGAAGAACACCACCTTCAGCAGCGTTAAACCCGCCAATACCTTCACTGATTTCGGAAGGATCAATACCATCTACATTCGTTTTGATCAACCAAAGGTTTTTACCAATGACTGCTACATTAATGGATCTGAAAGGAGTTTTGCCAATAAGGTTTGCAGGAAGGCTGTATCCGACACGAAGCTCACGAAGT
This sequence comes from Cyclobacteriaceae bacterium, assembly GCA_029880385.1. Taxonomy (GTDB): domain Bacteria; phylum Bacteroidota; class Bacteroidia; order Cytophagales; family Cyclobacteriaceae; genus JAOUOM01. The sequence goes on from JAOUOM010000042.1 coordinate 4,221, forward strand.
TTGATAAAGCTGGCATCATACATATAGGCTTCGTTCAAACCGAATTGTCCCCAGTAATAATCTACGGCATCCAGGTAATGCGTCACAGGATTTCCTGATTCGTCAACGGCATCTACCCGTACACCACCACCATCGGCAACGGCATCACGTACGTTTTTACCATTGTCGTTGATCTCAGCCGTGGCAGCACTCTGACCCGCCATGTCGTTAAACATTCGGGTGACGGAGAAAAACTGGCCACCTTTCTGGAAGTCGATAAAGGCACTCAAAGACAGATCCTTGTAATTAAATGTGTTTCGGATACCACCTGTAAATTCTGGCAGTAAGCTTCCAAGCTCTACATTTTGCTCATAGATATAGAATCCACTTGCGTCTACCATGATTTTTCCGTTGCTTGGGTGGTCAATGTTGTTTCCACTGGCGTCTGTTGCCTGGTAGCGGGCAAAACCGCCTCCGACAAACTGACCCCATTTTTCACCTACGCGCGCATTGAGTGACAATCCACCCCATCGGTCAGAAAGTATTTTCTGTAATTCTCTGTTTTCAAGTCCTTCGGCCAGTGAAATCACTGTTGACTGGTTGTGTGCGCCGTTCAGATTGATATCCCAGCTGAAATCTGCCGTTTTAACAGGTGTAGCGTTGAATACAACTTCCAATCCTTTGGATTCGATTTCACCAGCGTTTACAATAGCTGTAGAAAATCCGCTGGAACCAGGAACTGTCAATTCAAGGATTTGATCCGTTACATTTGTTTTGTAGACGTTTACATCCAGACCTAATCGATCACTCAAAAACCTCATGTTGGTACCAACTTCCATGTTGGTCGAAAGTTGAGGACGCAGGTCAGCATTCTGTAGTTTGTTGTTGACGGCTAGTCGGCCGGTAGAACCATAAGGGTTTCCTACATCATACGTTGTGTAGATGTTGTACTGGCTGATATCCGAACCAAGTTTGGCATAACTGGCACGTACTTTACCGAAGCTAAGTACAGATGAGTTAAGCAGCTCGGAAAATACAAAGCTTGTTGAAATGGAAGGATAGAAATACGCATTGTTGGCAGAAGGGAGGGAGGAAGAAATGTCCCTACGACCCGTCACGTCCAAATAGAGATATTCCTTGTAACCGAAGGAAGCGGTTCCGTACACACTTCGTACTTCTTTCTGGCTTCGGTAGGTATCTACGTCTGGTCGGTCTTTTGAAGCTGCAATGTCATAGAATCCGGGTGTGCTCAAACCTCCTACAGTTTCTTCAAACAAGTGAGAATTGAAATTTTTCCGGATATTTCCACCCAATGTGGCATTTATGGAAATGTCACCTACGGATTTATTGTATTCAGCCAAAAATTCGTAGTTGTTTTCCCGGCCAGTCAATGTCCTGGAAAGGTACCTGTCAAGTTCCAATCCACCGGATGCCGTGATTTCCTCGATTCGCTGTACATAATTGTCGGAACGAACAAAACCGGATACTTTTAGATTTTCAAGCAACTGGTACGAAAGCGAAACATTGCCCAGCGTTCTGTCACGGTTGTCATGTGATGTATTTTCATACAAATCCCAGTATGGGTTGTCCCAGTAGAGCGGCTGCTGAGGTGTTACGCCCGATGCAATGTCTTCTGCTCTCAGGTTCCAAAATCGCTGTGTACCATCTGCATTTTGATAGTTACGTAAACGATCTGTGTCAATCTGACGCTGGAACCACTGGTTCATTGAACTTACAGGACCTGATCCATAGCCCAAACGTGGACGGTTGTTGGCCTGTGTATTGGTGTACATAACACTTGCATTCGATGTCAATTTCTCCGAAAGCTTGGCTGTTCCGTTAAAGCTAACATTGACTTTTTTCAACGCACTTCCGGGTAATACACCCGTCTGATTGGTGTTGCCTAAAGACATGCGGAAGAATGTATCGTTGTTTCCACCGGAAAATGCCACGTTGTTGCTGGACGTTACCCCGGTATCAAAGAAATTCCGAACGTTGTCCGGGTTTGGTGAGAATGGACGTAATTTTCCATATTCGTCTCCCGGGTACCAGCTGTCCCAATGCCTTACCAGCGTTCCGTCCATTTTTGGACCCCAGCTTTCGTCCGCTGCGTAGTTGATCATGTTTTGACCATCCCATGCAGCCCATTCAGCAGGGTGTACGGCAGGATTATAGGTGAATGTGGGGAATGTCTGCGAATAACCTCCACCGTATGTGTTTTGGTACGAAGGCAACACGTACACTTTGTCAAACGTCGTGCTGTGGTTATAGTCGAGGCCAATACCCTGACGGCTACTGCCTTTTTTGGTCGTGATCAGGATCACACCGTTTGCACCCCTTTGTCCGTAGATGGCAGCCGCAGAGGGGCCTTTTAGTACGGAGATGGACTCAATATCGTTCGGGTTGATATCAGAGGCCAGGTTACCATAGTCACGGTTACCACCACCAAAGTGGGTTCTTCCGTCAGGCCCGATTGATTCGTTTGAAATTGGTGTTCCGTCTACTACAAAAAGAGGGGATGACTCACCCAGGGTCGTAGCACCACGCAAACGAATTTTGGTGGAACCACCCAGGGCAGCTCCTGAAGCACCAATCACTTGTACACCCGCTACTTTTCCTGTCAGCGATCCTACAATGTTGGTTTCGTTTACCATGGCGAGTTTGTCACCGCTTACTTCCTGGACAGCATAGCCCAGTGAACTTTCCTGCCTGGAAATACCCAAGCCTGTGACCACAACTTCTGATAGCTGGGTAATGTCTGATTTCATTGCCAGGTCAATCACAGTTCGTTGGCCGATAACGACTTCTTCAGTCAGTAAACCAACAAACGAGAAAACGAGGGTGCCCCCTTCTGAGGGTACGCTCACCCGGTAATTTCCGTCTAAATCGGTAACCGCACCGATTGATGTGCCTTTGAGCACAACTGTTACTCCCGGCATGGAGCTGCCATCATCCGCGGAAGTTACCTTCCCGGAAATGCTACGCTCCTGTGCCCATGCGTGGTTAAACAGCATGAACACTAGTGCCGCACTTAAAAGTAAATACTTCTTCATAACGTGTTAGTATGGGTTTTATAAATAAACTGTGGCCAAATTAGGTAAATATTTATTTATATCAAATTACGGAATAATCTATTTTTTTTAATCGAACAGATGGAATATTAAATACTAGGTAATCAGATAGTTATGAATTGATTTTACATATAAATATTCTTCAAATAATTATATTTTATTTCAAATAATTGTCGTTTTTTTGTTTATAAAAAAGTAACCGGTCGGCTTTTTATTCATTTATGTCCTACGCATATACACACACAACGTAACATTATATAAATAATGCAAAGTGGTATCATTGTGAAATAATGTATCGTTAATGACCCTTGAAATAATGTAAGATATGGTGAGATGAATATTAGGTGTCAGGAAAATTTGTTCCCGACACCTTGATTGAATATATATATTATAAATGACTGTATAGGTAGCTGAAATTTCGATTTTTTACCCCATAACCTTTTGTAGGGTTTGTGCGAATAACTGAATTTCCTCCACAGTGCCGGTACTGATGCGACACCAATCGGTAAATGGGGGGAAAGGACGGCCAATGTGTACCCCTTCTGCTTTCATTTGTTGCTGCAGGGTTTTAATATCCCGGCCGGTATGGAAAAACACGAAATTGGTATGGGAAGTAAGGTAATTGAGGTTCATTTCGTCCAACACCTTGGTAATAAGTTGTTTGGCTTCCCTGTTTTTTTGTAAACTAAATGAATAAAACTCCTTGTCGACAAGGGCTGCCCTGGCGGCTTCGATCGCGAGTACATTGGTGTAGGCCACGATGTTATTTCGTATTTTCTCAGCTAAAGCAGGTCTGGCAATGAGGTAGCCGATACGTAATCCTGCCAGTCCGTACACTTTTGAAAACGTACGCGAAACGATCACGTCCCTGCCTTGTTTGACCAGTTGTACCATCGAGGGGTAGTTGGGCTCTTCGATAAAATCATAATAGGCCTCATCGCTGAAGACGATTGTTTTTTTTGAGGCAGCCTGGCAAAAATCAAGGACACGCTGTGCGGGAAGAAGGGTGGATGTGGGGTTGTTGGGGTTGCATAAAAAAATGAGCCTGGTTTTGGACGAAATCCTCTTTTCCATCTCATCAAGGTCGTGTTGCATGTCTTTGTCCACCGGTACCCAGTTGATGCTTGCCCCCCATTGTCCGGCATATTCCATCATTGAGAGGAAGGTAGGCTGTGCGGCAATAATTTCCCCTCCACCGGCCGTAAAAGTAATGCCGGTCACTTTGAGGCCTTCGGTTGAGCCTCCGCAGATAACAATATGGTCGGTGGGTACGCCCTCCTTTTCGGCAATCATCTGCTCCAGTTCGCGGCTATAGGCAAACGGGTACCTGCAGGCAATGTCAAACCCTTTTTTTATGGCTTCCTGCACCCGGGCCGATGGCCCATAGGGGTTTTCATTGGAATTGAGCAAAATAGTGCCATTGGATTGGCGGGGATTGAATTTACGTTGTTCAGCAGTGCTCAGGGAGGGCAAGCCTCCCAATAAAGCAACAGACCCAGCGAGTCCGGCACTTTTTAGCCATTGTCTACGGTTGATTTGCATAATTGATCACGGTTTATACAAATCAAGATAGTAAAATTTCAGGAAAGATGCCCCAATGACCCGGTCAGGCGTTCGGGTGGTTTTTTAGTTTTCTTCCCAATTTCCAAAAAGCCAGTTTCCTTCCGATTTGGGGTCGTTGGAAATAAAGTATTCAGTCACGGCGTTCAAAAGTTCCCGCTTGCTGATATAGCTGTTTTTG
>JAOUOM010000579.1 GCA_029880385.1 Cyclobacteriaceae bacterium
TCGATGTGGAGACATATGCGTATATCAATGTAAAATGTGATCCGGAACGGGCAATCCGCCTGCGGGAAGAACATATGGCGGTACGTCCCGGCTATCATATGAACAAGAAACACTGGAATTCGGTACACATGGACGGAACAATTGGGGATAGGCTGGTTCGGGAACTGGTAGATCATTCGTACGATCAGGTGGTAAAAGGTCTCTCAAAAGCTGTGCGGGCCGAACTTGATCTGATGCGCGGTGAGTGATGGATGCAGGTTTTGGCCTGCATTACGGCAGCAGGTGCTTTGAAGTAAAAGTTTACCGCGCCTTTTTATCCGGTTAATGGAATTTAATTGTTTTGATGGGTATTTTTGCTATGATTTTACACTACATGCCATTTATTAATTACGGTATTTGGTATTGATAGTGCGTTTTATTTTTTAGATTTGATAGATACCAACAACCTAGGCTATGGAAAATTCACTGAATAATAAAATCCTGCGGGATCATCAACGCTCGCTTGAAGCGTTTGATACGGAAGAAAAACTGATCATGGTTGAGTGTGCCACAAATGTGCTGAAGCATTTGAAACGGGAAAACCGGGAGCAAAATATCCAAATCGTACAGGCAATGATTGAAAACCTGAAAAGCCAGACAATGGGGTTTGGGGGCAACAGGCTAGACCTTGATACCTATTCGGGTTGAAAAATAATAGGATTCCCAATCTCCAAACAACCAGTTTCCCGGTGCCTCTTTGTTTTCATTTTGAAAAAAATCAAGAACGGCAAATACGAATTCCTCATGACTGATGAAACCGTCCTGATTGATGTCGAGCAGGGAAAAACACTGAAAGGCCTGTTTGATGTCGACACGAAACGACATAAATATGCACATGTATTCGCGCTGCGATAATTTGCCATCGTCATTATGGTCAAAGATGGAGTAGAGTTGTTCGGCAAACGCCTGGATCAGGCAAATGATTTCTGATTTGTTTTTTGACACAAATTTGATTTCCAAAAACTCCAGCCATTGTTCCATTGAACAGGTCTGCATGGCGGGATTTTTGAAATGTACCTGCAGGGCATGCCAGATTTTGCGTATCGAATTTTGCAGGACATTGTCTTTTGTTGATCCATCCAGAATGCCATTGATAATGCTGATGTTTTCAGTAATTCCCAATAAATCTGATTCCTGAATCAGTCCGTTATGATCAAAATCAAAAATTTTGAACAGATGAGAAAGTTTTCGGGTCTGTAGGGTGGTGAGCATCCTAACAAGGTACAGTTAAATTTAGAAATAATCAAAAAACAATTCCGAATGCACAGGCTTAAATGGCTATTCCAAACCCAGCAAGGGTATTAATTGGGAAAAATGATGGATTTCCACATATTTTCCCTTTGGAATTTTTTGTTCGGGCAAAATGTCCTGTGCCCAATTGGTGTGAAAAGGAATGTGGATGGCATGCGCACCGATGGACACCACAGGCAGGATGTCGGATTTTAGTGAATTGCCTACCATCAAGAAATCTTTGGGGCTAATGTCCAGATGCCGTAGCAGCTTTTTGTAATTGGCTTCCTGCTTGTCGCTCACGATTTCGATATGATGGAAAAAACCTTCCAGTCCGGATGCGGCAAGTTTTCGCTCCTGGTCTTTCAGATCTCCTTTTGTGACCAATACGAGCCGGTATTTGGCTTGTAAGGTGGTTAAGGTTTCCTGTACCTCAGGCAATAATTCCACAGGGGCCTGCATCATTTTTTTCCCCAGGGCTATGATGTTGTTTATCCGTTCGACCGGCAGCGTGTTACCACTTACTTTAAGGGCAGTTTCGATCATCGAAAGCATAAAGCCTTTGATGCCGAACCCATAGGCGGGAAGGTTTTGAATTTCGATGGATAATAGTTCCTGGGCCAGTCGGTGCTCAACGTCATATTCTTTCACTAATTGAAAAAATTCGTGCTCCGTTTCACGAAACAACGTTTCATTGATCCAAAGGGTATCGTCGGCATCCAGGCCGATGATTTTTACTGTCCGAAAGTCTTCCATTGCAGGCAAATCTTGTTTTCTCAAAACTGGGTATTTTCAGAGCATTATCCAATATGTTTTTTGAGTGGTAACAATCATGAAATGGCATTTTGATATTTTGCAATGACAATTTTTTCCTTCATCCTAAAAAACTAGCTGTTATGAACCATTCGTTTTCTGCCGTTTTGCTTGCACTGGCTTTTTCTGCCTGTACAAAACCGCCTCATTATGATTTGATTATACGCAATGGATCAATTTACGATGGGTTGGGGAGT
>JAOUOM010000580.1 GCA_029880385.1 Cyclobacteriaceae bacterium
GCTGGGCCAGCCGGATCCGGAATTGTACTTGGCTGATGAATGAAACAGGGGTTGCCCGCATCCGGCACATGCGTAGGTACCCGCTTCTTTGTTTTCCAGCCAAATTCCGGTAAATGCGCGTTCCGTGCCTTTTTTACGTAAAACATAAAACTGTTCCTCGTTGAGTTCTTCCGCCCATTCTTGCTCCGTTTTTTCTATTTTATCCATTTGCACAAAGTTATTGTCTTTGATAAACTAGCCGGAGGGTTTTTGGTTTCTTGTGGCTAAAATCAAAAAAGCAGTGATCGAATGTGGTTTTATGTGATTTTCGGGATGATTACGTTCGTCACCTGGGGAATAGGTGATCCCTTTATGACGGCCATGCGCTCATACGGGTTAATACGTGTCACGAATCTGTTCCAGCAGGCCTTGCATGGCTTGTCGTACTTCGTTGGTGCTTCCGGTGTAGTGATTGTTCATGAAGCTGAAAATCAGGATTCGGCCTGATTTTGTTTTCAGAAATCCACTCAGGCAATGGTTGTGCCGTAATGTGCCTGTTTTTGCAAAAACATAGGGTGTATCGTCAGCATACCAACGACGGATGGTGCCCGATACACCCCCGGTAGGAAACAGAGTGGTGATTTCGTTCCATGAAAGCTGCTGGTGCAGCATTTCGAGTACTTTCACCAAACTTCGCGGGGTAAACATGTTGTACCTGGACAGGCCCGAGCCATCCACCCATATCAGGGAGTCGGGCAAATTACCGAAAAGGGTTCGGTTGGTATAGGCAATAAAGCTTTCGGGGGAAGAAAACCCTTTGTACAATTGCGCATTAATGATGAGCTGTTCGGCGATAAAGTTGTCACTGCGTTGCATCATAAGGGCAAGTACGGGTAATCGTGGCTGGCTGTTGAATATACCGGATCTGATGGCGGGTACGGTGCCATCAAAATAAACGACGGGTTTTTTTAAGGTGTCCGCAAGCAGGCGGATGGTCAATTCCGGACTTTGAACAAACGGGATTTGAAGTGGTTTTTTGCCAGGTGGCTGTAGGTCGTTTATTTCAAACAGGTTGAACTCTTTTTGGCGCAGGGTACGGTTGGCCGTAGTGGAGATAAAGGGGCCAAAGTGTCCGGGGTTTGCAACAATCCCAGATTCGGTACCAGAGATATATACGGTATTTCCATACAGGGGAAAAATACCGCGTTCAGCCTGGTAGTCATAGGAATAGTCGTCCCAGGCCCATCCGGAACCAAATGGAGAGATTTCAGTATCCGGCCGTACAACCAGGAGTGTATCATAGGAAGCGTTTTGCCAGGATTCGATAAACCGCTGATTGGGAAAGTCGGGGTGCAAAAATGTCGGATCGCCAAGTGGCTGAAAAAGGAGGTTGCTGTTGTTTTTCCATAATCTTGCCATGGGAATGGAGTCAAGTCCCAGGTTGAGCCAGGCAGCCAGGGTTAGTATTTTGGTATTGGAAGCCGGTGTGAAGTATTTATTGTCATTGACACCCGCAATGAAACGATCCGTATTCGTGTCATATAGCGAAAAACCCACAAAATAAGAATCAAAAACAGGGGATTGGCGGATCTCTTTGCTAATGTCCTTGCGGATACCCGATTGTTTCAAAGACTGACAAGAAAATAAAAAAGCAAAAACACAGAAAATTACAATTAGACGTAGTATTTTATGAGGCAGGATCAAAGGCAAAAAACGTTTATTTATTTATTCAAGATGGGAATTTCACCAAAAATTATCATGTAATTTAAATTGCCCCACTATTTTTTTTGTATCATTTTTATTTTTATTTTGACCATGCCTTAGGGCGCATTGTATTTTCCATAAAAATTCACCAATGAGTATACTAGACCTTCTGACCCTGTTGATTTTTTTAGCGGCAGTATTTACGCTGTTAAACATTACAATTTTAAAACTTCCATCCACTATTGGGTTAATGGCCATTGCGTTAATGATGTCGGTGGTCATCTTATTGTTGGGGTTGATATTTCCTGCCGTAACGATCGGTGCATCCCACATTGTTGAGGAATTTGACTTTCAGGAAGTGCTCCTGAATGTTATGTTGAATTTTCTTTTGTTTGCCGGGGCACTTTCGATGGATTTACGCAAATTATTGGAAGAGCGCGTTCCTGTGTTGATATTGGCCACTGTCGGAACCCTGATTTCTACGTTTGTCGTGGGTTTTTTGATTATGCTGGTTTTCCCCCGCTTGGGGGTAAACATTGACCCCATTTACTGTTTTTTGTTTGGGGCCCTGATTTCTACGACAGAT
>JAOUOM010000043.1 GCA_029880385.1 Cyclobacteriaceae bacterium
TTCACAGCCGTCATACGTTTAGTTTCGGACATTACTACAATCCGGAGCGTATCCATTTTGGAGCGTTGCGTGTGCTAAACGACGATATTGTGGAGCCGGGTATGGGGTTTGGTACGCACCCCCACGACAATATGGAGATCGTATCCATACCACTGGAGGGTGCCCTGGCCCATAAAGACAGTACAGGCCATGAGGCGGTGATCCGTACAGGCGATGTGCAGATCATGAGTGCCGGATCCGGCCTCACGCACTCCGAATACAACCACAGCAAGGCGGATCGTGTGTGTTTCCTTCAAATATGGGTATTGCCACAATTGGCCAATATCACCCCACGCTACGAACAGAAGTCGTTTGGACTGGAAGGCAGAAAAAACAAACTGCAAACAGTGGTGGCTCCGGACGATGCACAGGCACTGTGGATCAACCAGCAGGCATGGTTTCACCTGGTGCATCTGGATAGCAGCCGCCAGCTAACGTATACGCTTCGGGTTATCGGCCATGGCTTGTATGCATTTGTAATCCGCGGCCGTGCGCTGGTCAACGATATAGAACTAGGCCCACGTGACGGACTGGGCATCTACGAAACGGAATCGCTGGATATCAAAGCGACACAGGAAGTGGAACTGCTGCTGATCGAAGTGCCGATGCGAATCTGAAAACAGGAGCGGGCCGCTCCTGTTTTTCACAACTTCCGCTATTCTTTGTCCCGGATAGACTTAAACTCCGAGCCTTCCTTCCACTTGGGCCAACGATCGGAATTAGCCAACTCCTGCCCTACCTGATAATACAGCTCACCATCCTGAAGGATGCCGCCAAACTGCCAGTGTGCTTCGCTAAACTCATCGGCAGGTTTATGGTAGCGGTTCATCAAATAATCTTCCGTTTCGGCTTGTATCCGTTCCACTCCCCCTGTTTCGGCTTCGTACGATCCGGAAGCATACAAGGCCGGAATGCCGATTTTGGCAAAATTGAAGTGGTCGGACCGGAAAAAATACCCTTTGCCCGGATCTGGATCCGACTTGATGTAGCGACCCTGCTTATTGGCATATACCTTACCCATGTCATCCATTTCAGACTGACCATATCCGATCACCGTCAGGTCTTTCATACGCCCAAAAGATGATACGCCATCCATATTGAGGTTGGCAACCGTCTTACGTGGCTCAAATAGCGGGTTTTCGGCATAGTACTGTGAACCCAGCAGGCCCTGCTCTTCTGCCGTGACTGACAGGAACACCACCGTACGTCTGGGCTTTTCGCCCCGGGCAAACGCTTCTGCCAGCCCAAGCAGGAGTGCCGTGCCACTGGCATTGTCATGTGCTCCGTTGTATATCGAATCTCCATCAATGGCATTGCCTACGCCCAGGTGATCCCAGTGTGCCGAGTAGATGATTGCCTCATCCGGATGCGCTGTTCCCGTAATTTTCGCCACTACATTGCGCGACAAATCCTTGCGAATCGTATTTTTGATCGATACCGAGGCGGTGAGCCCCAGGGAAACTGCTTCAAAATCCCTGCTCCGGGCCTTCTCCTTGAAATTTTTCATATCTACTGCCGACTGCTCAAAAACCCGGATAGCCGCATCACGCGTCATCCAACCGACAACAGCGCACTGGTAGGTATCATCGCCCGAACGATCAAGCCCCAGCCGTGCACCCGACCAACTGTTTGTTACCACCATCCACGGATAACCGGCAGGCACGGTTTCGTGCACAATGATCACGCCCGCAGCACCCTGTCGGGCCGCTTCTTCGTATTTGTATGTCCAGCGACCATAATAGGTCATGGTCTTTCCTTTGAAAAACGTGGTATCGTCACCTTCAAATCCCGGGTCGTTTACCAATACAATGACCGTTTTTCCCTTTACATCCATTCCTTCATAATCATTCCAGTCATACTCCGGTGCCACTATACCGTAGCCGGCATACACCAGTTCCGATTGGTCCAGGCTCACCTCTTCGCTCACACGTTCGGTATAGGCAACAAAATCTGTCGAAACATTCAATGCAGTCTGGCTGCCATTCCCTTCGACCATCATCTCCCGGGAAGGCACTCCGGTTATTTCCACCATGGGCACTTCCTGAAAATAGCTGTCACCATTGCCCGGCTCCAGGCCCATTTTTTCAAATTGCGCCCGGATATAGGCAACAGTCTTTGCCTCACCTTCGGTAAAAGGCTTTCTACCCAGGTAGGCATCTGATGCCAGCTCACGGATATGTGCGGCGATCAAAAGGGTATCCACTGCCGATCCGTCAACTGTCGGTTTCGTTGTTGGTGTGCAACCAAGCAGCACCAACCCAAAAAACACATAGTATACTTGCTTCATTTTATCTGGTCATTACGTTGAGATTTCTGGACGTGAAGATGCTTAAAAAAATGAAAGCTACCGAACCCCTTACACAAAAAATGCAAATGGAGCGCTGGCGGCTGGCCATCTGGCACCTGTACGCCCGTGCTCCCCACCTGCCACCATACTGCCCACGCCCGGGGCTATATAGCAGGCATATGCGCCCTTTCCTGCTTTTCAGTCATGCCAGGACACCGATCCCTCTGATGGCCTGTTCATGGGCTGCGGATCGACCAAACGGAATGGTGAAAATTATAACTGGTAGGTCAACCCGGCATTTATCATACGTGACTGTACATTCAGAAAATCAAGCGTCCAGCCCACCTTTTTCATTGATGTACGGAATTCATACAACAGTCCCAGGTTCACACCCAGCTTATCGCTTATATTCTTCCGGATGCCAATGCCACCATCTATTCCTTGCTGGTATTTTTGTAGCACGTTATACTCCTCCCTCATCTCTATCGTTGTCCGGGTCACGCTAAACAGAGCATAATTAACAGCGTATTTTGAGTTTATCAGAAAATTGCTGGATGTTCCCATCAGAATATAAGGACTAAATCCATTGGCAGGGATCGTGTAGCGAAATATAAAAGGTATTTTTATCAAATCATATTGAATGGAGATGTCATGAAACGTCTTCTCCTTCACAAGGTCATTGTAAAACCTATCCGAAAATTCACTCGAACTATAATTGATACCGGTTAGCAGGGCCCAACGTTGATTTTTATTCGATGTAAACGAAAAATTGGCCGCAATATTTGTCTTGATGTTATGGTCAGAATTTTCAGAAGTTACCAAACCAACACGTTGAAAATCCACACCTATCGATGGCTCAAATCCCAACCTGAAAAGAGTGGATTGGGTAAAATCCACACATGCATACGTATCACAGGTCATGTTGTGATATTTTGTAGCAATCTTAATCAGCGATTTATGCCCAAAAGTGGTATTATCAATCTGTTCATACAGGAATGGGGCATCGCTAAATGAATACCGAAGCATACGCAAATACTGGTTTGAGGGCTTATCATAATAAGTGGCCTCTACTTTTATTCGCGTAATCTCATTGGTGAGTTCCGTCATAAAGCCATCCTTCTCCAAAAAATAAAACTCACCTATCAATGCCCGGTAATAATACAAATTGGCAATACCCTTCAATAAAAATTCCAAGAATACGGTTTTTTCTTCCCCGTCAATCGTAATCAGATAGGTAATATAATACTTACCTCCCTTGATCCGGTAGGAGTGGATGTCGCCGGGAAAATAAATCACTGGCTCACCATTTGGGTCGGCGAAAAATTCGCAAGATTCGCTATTCACCATATTGGACTTCACATTTATCCAGCCATAAAGCGTGTCCTTTTCATTATCAATAATAAATCCTTCCTGTAGGTTTTTCTGGCCAAATGCAACGCTCATGGTCATTACTGAGGCTATCGCACAGATACATAATATTCGGGCTTTCATGGTAGTATGCAGGTATGTTTTCATTCAAATCTAAAGAAAGAATAGTTGTATACATGATAACTGATTTGTTTTTTTGCAAACCCCGGACATCGCGTATTTTCCCCTGGTGTTTTAGCTTACATTCCACTTTTCACCCCAAAACATACGACCCGAACTTTGCATATCGACTCATTTAGGGGTATGATTTCCTGCTGCGTTTTTGCTATGGCAGGACAGGAAATTAAAAAACCCGGCATTGATCGTCCGGGTTTTTATGATTTGACAAAGCTCATTGGCCATCTGTATGGCGTTTACTGTTTCATCAGGGCTATTTGTTCGACCGAATCCAGTATGTTCCGGGCTATTTGTTGTTGGTTGGACGGGTTTTGAAGATAGTCAAGGTCTGAGGGGTTTGACATATATCCCAGGTTTAGCAGCAAAGCGGGGCAACCGGCCTCGCGCAATACATAAAAATCGGCCGATTTTATCCCGGCCATACCAGCATCACCGGGCATGAATGTTTTTGCCACCTGCATGGCATACGCTCGGGACAATTCGGGAGTCTGGTTTTTTTCAGACACATATAGTTCGACTCCCTGGTTTTTTGTGTCATCGTGCGAGTTGATATGTAGGGAGATCAACAAATCAGCTCCAAAGTCCTGAACGAGAGAAACGCGTTTGGAAAGCGTGACTTCCTGGTCATCTGAACGTGTAAAAACCACCTTTGTCGTTGAGCCAGCAGATTCATCACGAATGGCACTTGCAATGGCTAGTACCAGGTCTTTTTCTGCTGTACCTGTCGACGCGACAGTCGCTCCCGTGTCCCTGCCCCCGTGACCTACATCCACCAGCACAACGAAAGAAGACCTGTCGGATGCAACATCGCCTTTATCAATCAGTTGAACGGTAAAGGCTGACAGAGCAAAAAACAACAGGAATAAAACAAGGACAGGAAAATACCTTGCATTGGGTGTTTTCAATTTTTTCATCATTTGAATACGGTTTTTTATTTGTTTAAAATTAATTCCGCTGGAAGGCATAGGCACATGGCTACCCTCTAGGTACGCCAATAGCTGGTACCCGTAGGTGTGGGCATCATATCTTTGCAAGACATAGTCATCTGCAGCATACTCATGGTTGCATTCAATCAGCCATTTGTACATCCAGACAAAAGGATGAAACCAAAGCAGGATCAAAAGGACTTCCATTAGTATCCGATCGATGGAATGTTTATACATCACATGAGCAATTTCATGTTCCATTACCTGCTGCGAAATACAACCCTCCGTATACTCCGCTTTGTTAACGACAATGTATTTTCCAAAAGAAAAAGGACTTGTTTTCTCATCCGAAAGAGCCAAAACATAAAGTTCGGAGATTTGATGTTGTGCGCGGCGAATACGTGAAAAGAGCCTGGAAATGTTCCCAATAAATCTCACTATAAAAAACAAAAAACCCAGTCCATACACCACATATACCCAACTACTGGTATACCCGGAAACAACCGCTATCTCAACACGACTGGTAGCATCTTCCACAATCTGGCCAAAGCTTCCGCCTTCCATCCTGTTATGACTTTGATCCACCCAATCCTCCCCGGCCCTTTCAAAAACAGCATCCAGTGACACCAGTGGGAAAAACAGCGAGAAGGCAAGGGTGACAAGCAAATAGATACGATTGAAGGCAAACCGTTTGTCTTTGCCAAAGTATAGCTGATATCCGCATAAGGCAACCCCCAAAAGCAAGGTGAATTTTAAGAAATAAAGGATCATGTTTCCTTCTGGTTTATTTCCGCGTCAATCAGTGTACGAAGCTCTTGCAACTGCTCAATTGTGAGGTCGGCATTGGAAGTGAAAAACGATGCAAACTGACTGACTGAATCATTGAAAAAAACCGAAATAATTGCATTTACATGGTTTTTGAAGTACTCCGTACGATTTAGAATCGGGTAGTATTCCCGTACCTTCCCCTGCTGCACAAATCCAACATATTTTTTCTCGATCATGCGAGTCAGGATTGTGGCAATGGTCGTGTAGGCCGGCTTGGGATCAGGAAACTCCTCAACCAAATCTTTCATGAAGGCACGCTCCAGTTTCCACAGGTGCTTCATGATCTGTTCTTCCGATTTTGTCAAACTCATTACTACTACTATTATAGTTTTATTACTACAATTATAGTCATAATAGGTTAGTATCAAAAAAAAATCCTCCGTATCTGGTAAATAGATCCTCCGTAGACAAAAGTTAAAGGAAAAACGCGGGTAAAAATTCTTTTGGCTACACCTCCTGATCCAGCAGATCGGTCACGACATAATAGCGGGGATCATCAATAGACGTTTCGATTACCCGTTCAAAACCCGGGTCAGCTTTGAGCAACAGTACCTGGCACTCGGGACTAAGATGGGTAAGACGGATGTCCTTGCCCAGGCTCAGGTATTTGGCCGCAATATTGCTCACAGCTTCTATTCCGGAGTGATCACTCACCTTTGACTCGATAAAATCTATTTCAATACGATCAGGATCTGTGGTTGCATCAAATTTTGACATGAAGTTTTGTACGGATCCGAAAAACAAGGGCCCCCATATTTCATAGACTTTCGTACCATCTTCCTTGATGCGTTTTCGTGCCCGGATCATGGTCGCATTTTTCCAGGCAAAAACCACGGCAGAAATCAACACGCCTGCCAACACGGCAATGGCCAGGTCTTTCCATACCGTGATGGCCGATACCGCCACCAACACTACCGCATCCGAAAGGGGGATTTTATTTAAAATCCGAAAACTACTCCAGGCAAATGTGCCAATTACCACCATAAACATTACCCCCACCAAAGCCGCAATGGGTATTTGCTCGATCAGGGGTGCACCAAATAAGACAAAACCCAACAAGGCCATGGCAGCCACCACACCCGACAGCCTGCCCCGGCCACCCGAGTTGACATTGATAATGGACTGACCAATCATGGCGCACCCTCCCATGCCGCCAAACAATCCATTGAGAAGGTTGGCTCCCCCTTGTGCCAGGCACTCCCGGTTGCCGCTTCCCCGCGTTTCCGTGATTTCATCCACCAGATTCAGTGTCATGAGCGATTCGATCAGACCTACAGCTGCCAGCAGCATGGCCGTAGACAAGATCAGACCCCAATGCCCCTGCAACGTATCAAACAAACTAAAAATCTGAAACTGGAATACCGGCAGCGAGCCCTTCAGGCCGGTTCCTCCCCCCTCCCGGATAAAGGAACCCACGGTATTCACGTCGATTCCGCCCGCAATAGTAATCCCTGCCACAACCACAATGGCCACCAATGCAGCGGGCAGTTTCTTTGTCAGTTTTGGCAATGCATACATAATGCCCATTGTGAGGGCGACCAAGCCTACCATCACCCACAGCTCTGCCCCCTGTATCCATTGGGTACGTCCGGCTATCTTTTCTTTAAAAAGGCCAAGCTGCGACAAGAATATAACGATAGCCAGACCGTTGACGAAACCCAGCATGACCGGATGAGGGATCAAACGGACAAATTTTCCAAGACGGAATATACCCGCAAGCATTTGCAAAGCACCCACAAATAACAATGTGATGAACAACCACTGTAGCCCCAGGTTGTCAATAGGCTGTGCCAGTGTTTCGCCTACTGTGTTTCCCGCTTGGATGAGGTGCACCATCACGACGGCCATGGCACCCGTGGCACCCGAAATCATACCAGGTCGCCCGCCAAACAAGGCGGTCACAATGCCCATCATAAATGCCCCGTACAAGCCGACCAAAGGGTCTACACCTGCCACGAACGCAAACGCTACCGCCTCCGGCACCAGGGCAAGGGCGACTGTGAGCCCGGATAATACATCATTTTTTGGGTGGTGGGTAAAGTTGTTGAAAATCCTCCGCATCAATCTGTTTCGTTAAATGGCAAATGCGATGGCTATCTTTCCAAAAAGGAAATCGGAGGAACCAGTTCCCCACAAAGCCAACGGGTTATCCCCTGTATTTTTGAAAAAGGGGGCAAAGATAAGGAAACGAGAAAGAGAAGTGCCGAACCTGGCAAAAAATGCAGAACCCTCAGCAGGCAGTTCGTATCAAAACAAAAAAAAAGGATGATTAAAAAACCATCCCCTTAAAAAAATCAAAAACGTCTGACATCTAGCAATTTTATCATCAATCAGTGCTGATATGAATCCCACTCCACACTTTTGTAATCTATTGGCTTTCTGGAAAACAAACTGGAGAGCTTTTCAATAAAGATAAGAAACAAATCCCTGATGAGTCTCTTGGGTATTAAGCTGATCCTTCTCATAATGCTTCAATTAAAATTTCAATTAAAGGTACAATAAATTATTTTAATTATTCAATTCTATTTGTAAATATTTTTAGAAAAGATAGAATTATTCTTCCTGCGGTCATAATTTCCACTTCCTGGCTACTCATCCTCCATTATTGAATTACTTTCGCATGGTGATGAGACTTATCCGGTTACTTTTCCTGTTTACCCTGAGTGGATGCTACCAGGCACCTCTTATCGAAAATTTTGATGCGGTAAAGTGGCAAATCGCACTGACTGACTGTACAGACTACCGTCGTATCGAAGCGGCTCCTCTACTGGTAGCTCAAAAAGAAGCCATCCTGTCTGCCACACAAAACCAGGTAACCGAACTACTGGGAGCCCCGGATCGTCATCAATTGTATGACAGGAACCAAAAATTCTTTTATTACACCCTCGATTGTGACGGTACGAAAGAACTCAGCCTGCGGTTTGATGCGCTGGGCAGGGTAAAGGAAATCCAGGTAGTACGCGCCAACTAATAACTGACCAGGCTGTGAATGGGACTACCATTCAGTTGTTTTCTTCCATTGAGAAAAGACAATTCAACCAAAAAAGAATATCCGCACACCTCACCTCCACTTTTCCGGACCAGTTCAGCAGCCGCCACAGCGGTTCCGCCGGTTGCCAGCAGGTCATCATGGA
Source organism: Cyclobacteriaceae bacterium (assembly GCA_029880385.1). GTDB lineage: Bacteria > Bacteroidota > Bacteroidia > Cytophagales > Cyclobacteriaceae > JAOUOM01. The sequence continues at coordinate 8,760 of JAOUOM010000043.1, forward strand.
TCAAAATCCGCATCCCCTTTTGTACCGCATCGGTGTGTATTTCCATTTCGGCCGATCCATACTCCAGCTCATACGCATGTTTGTAGGTCATATACGGTAGTTTGCCAGCCTTTCGGACGGGATAAAAAGGCACATTGAACAACTGGGCGAGTAGCATGCCAAAAATAAATCCCCTCGATTCGATACCAATGACCCCATCGGGTGGTTGATGGCTC
>JAOUOM010000581.1 GCA_029880385.1 Cyclobacteriaceae bacterium
TGCACGCCGTTCGGTTCCCATCCAGAAGGTAGGACTGTATGTGCCCGGCGGCACCGCTCCCTTGTTTTCGACAGTGTTGATGCTTGGGATCCCGGCCCGTATTGCCGGTTGTGAGGAAATCGTAATGGCAAGCCCTACCAATAGCCTTGGCAAAATCAATGAGGTGGTTCTTTATACAGCCGATCTGTTGGGGATTAAAAAGATATTGAAATTAGGCGGTGCTCAGGCCATTGCGGCCCTTGCCTATGGATCGGAGAGTGTGCCCAAGGTAGATAAAATTTTCGGCCCTGGAAATCAGTACGTTACGGTGGCCAAACAGCTGGTTTCACGTGATACGGTGGCCATCGATATGCCAGCGGGTCCATCCGAGGTGCTGGTCATGGTCGACAAGGAAACCAATCCGGCTTTTGCCGCTTCGGATTTGCTGTCACAGGCCGAACACGGTGCCGACAGCCAGGTGGTTTTATTGTCTACCAGCCAAAAAGCGGTAAAAGGCGTGATTGCCGAACTAAACCAGCAACTGGAAAAACTACCCCGGAAAGAGATGGCGGCTGAAGCCTTGAAACACAGCATGGCAATCGTGGTGGACGATAAAAAGGAGGCCGCCACCGTGATCAATGCCTATGGTCCCGAGCACCTGATCCTGAGTATAAAAAATCCGCATAAATTTGTTGAAAAAGTCGTCAATGCCGGATCCGTTTTCATTGGCCCCTATACCCCAGAGTCGGCAGGTGATTATGCCTCCGGTACCAACCACACACTCCCGACCAACGGATGGGCCACGGCATTTTCCGGTGTTTCACTGGATAGTTTTGTTAAAAAAATAACCTACCAGGAAATAACCAAGGCAGGGTTGCTTCAACTGGGACCGGTAGTGGAAAAAATGGCTGAGGCCGAACAATTGCATGCCCATAAAAATGCCGTTTCCATTCGTTTAAAAACACTTATAGATGAAATTGATCGATAGACTGGTTCGTCCCCATTTACGGGATTTGGAGCCGTATTCTTCGGCACGCGATGAATATACAGGCAAAGAGGGGATATTCCTCGATGCCAATGAAAACCCGTTTGGATCGGTAGTGGCAGGGGAGTGGAACCGATACCCCGACCCTTACCAGCAGGACCTCAAGACAGCCATATCTGCCCTGAAAGGAATCAAATCCGACCGGATATTCCTGGGCAATGGGAGCGATGAGCCCATTGACTTACTTACCCGTGCGTTTTGTGAACCAGGTAAAGACAATATTCTGATTTTCCCGCCTACCTACGGGATGTACCAGGTATCGGCGGGCATTCACAACGTGCCCGTAAAAAAAGTATATCTCACCCGGGATTTTCAATTGGATGTGGCTGGTGCCAGGCAAACATGGGATGAACATACGCACCTGACCTATGTGTGTTCGCCCAATAACCCGACCGGCAATAAATTTGACCGTGATCACATTGTGGAGCTGCTGCGCCATGCCCCCGGATATGTGGTCGTCGATGAAGCCTACATCGATTTCGCACCCGAAGACTCCTTTGTCCGTCTGGTCGACCATTATGAAAACCTGATCGTATTGCAGACGTTTAGCAAGGCCTGGGGGATGGCAGCATTCCGCTTGGGGATGGCCTTTGCCCATCCGGACGTTGTTCGCTTGCTAAACCGGATAAAGGCACCGTATAACCTGAGCGGACTGGTACAAAAACAAGCTCTGCTGGCCTTGCTCAATGGCACTAAAATGAAAAACTGGGTAAGCCAACTGAATGAGGAACGGGAACGGCTTGCTACTGCATTGACCAGGCTGGCATACGTCCAACACGTCCATCCCAGTGACGCCAATTTTCTCCTGGTTCGCTTTGATGAATCGCATCGTGTATTCAGCTATTTGCTCGAACAGCATATCATCGTTCGTGATCGTTCCAAAACCCCCTTGTGCGAAGGATGTCTGCGCATCAGTGTGGGTACTCCCGAAGAAAACGACCGCCTTCTGTTTGCCCTGGAGGCATTTAACTAATTGAATGACTACTTGAATGAGGCCTATTTTATTTATTGACCGTGACGGCACCATTGTTTCCGAAACGGATGACGAAAAAGTTGACAAAGTAGATAAACTGCATTTTTTGCCGGATGTACTGTTTTATCTGCGGAAAATCCAGGCAGAATCCTCCTTTTTGCTGGTAATGGTTTCCAATCAGGACGGGCTTGGCACTGCGGAATTCCCGGAGCATGAATTTTATCCGGTCCATAATTTTATTATGCGCACTCTCGAGTCACAGGG
>JAOUOM010000582.1 GCA_029880385.1 Cyclobacteriaceae bacterium
AATCAAAAGCCAGAAAGAAAAAAGTGGCTAGAAGCACAAAAGATTGCAGAATGGGCAGTGAAACGGACGAATTGCTACAGAAATATCAAATGGCTCAGTTGGCCATTCGTCATATCGCTTGTTAGCGGTTTGTGCTTTTTACAATTTGAATGCTTCGTCCATTGCTTGATCCATCGCTTTTAACAATGAGATTTTAGTTTCATGTTTCTTGGCTTGTTGCATACAGTTTAGAATCATAACCCTGATTCCTTGTTGCAACATAGCTAGTTCTTCCATTTCAAATTCCTTTTGCTTACCATGATGAATTAGCGCACTTCGAACAGAATATAAGCTCGTTAGCATGTTCTTGACTTTAATTCGATCTTCATATTCAGTTGAAACCAGTTTTGGAAAGTATTTAATTATTGAACTTAGAATTGGTTCATTTTCATCTTTTATAAGAAATGATTCAATTATTGTAAAGAGTTCAACTATTCGCTTATGAAGATTTGAATTTGAAATGGCTAAACCAAAGAGGTTAATTCCTTGCATTACTAATTGACCCATTTCATTCTTTATGGGATTGGCTAGAAAATTAGACACGGCTCCAAACCCGTTCTGGTGCCCCCCCGCTGGCGCACGCGTGTCGCGTGTGTCCAAATCTAATCCAATCATGACCATCAGATAAAATCAATTTCCAACAAACCCATTCCGTAGCTGCGGCAAGTATGCCACGTGTGGACTTCCGATCCATGGTAAAGGTAGTCATCACAACTAACTGGTGTAGGTGCCGTGGATTGGGCCCCGGTTATAGGCCCCTGCATCCTCCGATGCCAGCCGACTGCCGTCTGTTCCAATCAATATTCCGCTTGAAAAAAAGGCAAAAAAAAAGCCCTGAATGACTTCAGGGCACCTTTGTAGCGGGAGGAGGACTCGAACCTCCGACCTTCGGGTTATGAGCCCGACGAGCTACCAACTGCTCCATCCCGCGATATGGACTGCAAAAGTAACAAGCCTTCTCGTTTTGCCAAACGATTCGCACATTATTATTTAATTATTTCAAAAACGGCCTCACCCGCCCTAGTAAATATTCCATACATTTGCACTTCGATTTCTACCTTCCACATGGACAGCACTCCCTTCAAATCCGGGTATATCAGTATTTTGGGCAAGCCAAATGTAGGCAAGTCTACACTGATGAACGCCCTGGTCGGCGAACGCCTGTCGATCATGACAGCCAAAGCGCAAACGACACGTCACCGAATTTTTGGCATCGTCTCCGGCGAAGGGTATCAAATGATCTATAGCGACACACCAGGGGTCATCGACCCGCAATACCGCTTGCAGGAAAACATGATGTCATACGTCAGGGCGTCGCTCGAAGACGCAGATATCCTGCTGTATATGGTCGAACTGGGGGAAAAATATGAACCATCCAAAGTCATCGACATTGTGCGCGACATGCCCATCCCCAAACTGCTGATCATCAACAAAATCGATCAGGCCAGGGGCTCTCAGCTAACTGACAAAATCACCTACTGGAAAGACATGCTCCCCGAAATGGAAATCCTGCCTGTTTCGGCACTGGAGCATACCAACGTCGATGAGCTGATGACCTGGCTCAAGGATAAATTGCCGGTACACCCCCCCTATTTTGAAACCGACGAGATCACCGACCGGTCCGAACGCTTTTTTGCGGCCGAAATCATCCGCGAAAAAATATTCCTAAACTACAAAAAAGAAGTGCCGTACAGTTGCGAAGTTGTGGTGGAGGAATTTAAGGAAGACGAACACATCATCCGTCTGCGGGCAATCATCTATGTGGAACGGGACAGCCAAAAAGGAATCATCATCGGCAAACAGGGACAAAGCCTCAAAAAAGTCGGCATGGAAGCCCGCGAAGGGATGGAAGTATTTTTTCAAAAAAAAGTGCACCTGGAAACCTATGTAAAGGTGGAGAAGGACTGGCGCAAAAAAGATAAATCACTCAAGAAATTCGGGTATATCCACTAATATTCCTGAATTTTGACAGTTGAAACCTGTAAATTTCAATTCATTTTCATTTCAATAGATACATTTTGGCAAATATTTTAGCAATCGTCGGCCGACCCAATGTCGGAAAATCAACCCTCTTTAACCGCCTGGTCGAAACACGGCAGGCCATTATGGACGATGAGTCTGGTGTGACCCGTGATCGCCATTACGGTGTAAGCGAATGGAATGGAAAGAAATTTACTGTTATAGATACCGGCGGGTATGTGGAGGGCTCTGACGACATTTT
>JAOUOM010000584.1 GCA_029880385.1 Cyclobacteriaceae bacterium
GGCAAAGGCATGTACAAATCCATTGATGGCGGTATATCATGGGAAATGATCGGGCTCAAAAATACGGGGCAGATTGGCTCGGTTGTCATTCATCCCGATCATAACAATATCGTGTATGTGGCAGCAATTGGCAATCCGTTTATGCCCAATGCAGACCGGGGCGTGTACAAAACCATAAACGGGGGGAAAACATGGGAAAAAGTGCTCTTTCATTCCGATAAAGTTGGTTTTTCCGATATTGAACTGGTACCGGGAAATCCGGATATCCTGTTTGCAGCGGCCTGGAAAGTAGACCGGAAACCCTGGGACATTGTCAGCGGGAGCCAGGCAGGTGAAGGAGGGATTTACAAATCAGTTGACGGAGGTGCCAGCTGGAATAAACTTTCGAATGGACTGCCTCAGGGCCTTGTGGGAAAAATAGACCTGGCCGTTTCCCAGGCAGATTCCAAAATCGTATATGCCCTCGTCGAAGCACCCGGCAAGGAAGGCGGTATGTACCGCTCCAACGATCAGGGACGGTCATTTGTGCAGGTCTCTGACGATGCAGGCATCCGGACCCGTCCTTTTTATTATACCAATGTGAAAGTAGACCCGCAAAACCCGGATAAACTTTATGTGATGGCAACCGGCTATTTCCGGTCGGATGACGGGGGCAAAAACTGGATCCGCATGCGGCCACCTCATGGCGATAACCACGACATGTGGATCAATCCTGAAAATCCCGACCTGTTTATCCAATCCAATGACGGAGGGGCTAATGTCACGTTTAATGGCGGTATTAGTTGGTCGACACAGTTTAACCAGCCTACGGCCGAACTCTATCAGGTAGAAGTGGACGACCAGTACCCCTACTGGCTGTATGCCGGCCAGCAGGACAACTATACCACGATAGCCATACCAAGCCTGGCACCCGACGGCAGACAGGCGGGCGATATTGCCTGGATTATCAATACCGGCGGATGTGAAACAGGGCCGGCCGTACCCAAGCCAGGCAACCATAACATCGTTTACAGCAATTGCAAAGGGCGTTTTAGCGTGTATGACAAGCGTACCGGGCTGGAACAAAGCTATGATGTGGGGGCAGCCAATATGTACGGGCATAATCCCAAAGACCTGAAATACAGGTTTCAGCGTGTATCGCCCATCCACGTTTCGCCACACGACCCCAATGTGGTGTACCACACATCTCAATTTGTACATAAGACAACTGACGAGGGCAAGACATGGGAAACCATTTCCCCTGACCTCACGGCCTTTGATCCGGCCAGGCAGGTCATTTCCGGTACCCCCATTACACGCGACATCACAGGCGAAGAATTTTACAGTACCATCTATGCCATTCGTGAATCGCCCGTAGAAAAAGGACAGATTTGGGTGGGTGCCAATGACGGGCCCGTGCACATGACCCGTGACGGGGGCAAAAACTGGAAAAATGTGACACCCTCCAAATTGTTGCCGGGGGGAAGGGTAGATGCGGTCGAACCCTCGCCACATGACCCGGCCAAAGCCTACATCGCCGTACTTCGCTACCAATTGGGCGATTTCAGGCCCTACATTTACCGGACAACTAATTACGGCAATAGCTGGACGCTGCTGACCACCGGCACCAATGGCATTCCAGCCGATTTCCCGACACGGGTTGTCCGCGAAGACCCCAACAGGCCGGGGCTGCTTTATGCCGGCACGGAATACGGAATGTTCATTTCCATGGATGACGGACAGAGCTGGAAATCGTTTCAGCAAAACCTGCCTGTCACACCCGTAACCGATATCAAAATAACTCAGAAGGATCTGGTGCTGTCCACCATGGGCCGGGGTTTCTGGATTGTGGACAACCTCACCCCGCTCTATCAGCAATCGTTTGGCTCGCTTCCCAGGCAGCCCGTGCTGTTTGCCCCGCGCGATGCCGTCCGGTACCAGTCGCCGGTGTCCCAGTCGGATTTGCCACAAGGGGTCACCTACATCGACTACTACCTGCCGGAAGATGCTAAACTGCCCCTGCGATTGGATATAGTAGACAAGGAAGGCAGGACGGTAAATACCTATGTGAGTGATCAGAAAATGGAAAAAGCAGTTATTGAAAAATTGGGGATTGACCCGGTTGCCTATACCTATGACCAAAACCTGAACAAGCAGGCAGGGATGCACCGATTTACCTGGAATATGTGCCATGCAGGCCCATGGGATGCCCGCCAGGGAAGGCGTTTTCTGGGAGGCCCCATGGCTAGCCCGGGTGTATACACCCCGC
>JAOUOM010000583.1 GCA_029880385.1 Cyclobacteriaceae bacterium
ATTTCAGGAGGTTTCGGGTGCTGTCTTCGATGGTTTCCAAAGGCCGGTGTGTCACCCCCTTAGTTCTCAATTCAATCAGCCCGGTATCGTCCGACAACCAATCGACGGCATTAGAGGCAAAGTTGATATTATCGGGATTGACAGCCTGAGCCTGCTGGCCTTCACCGTTTACAACAAATTGTCCATTGGCGATCACCACCAGTTTGCCATTGCCTGCTCCGATCCCCTCGACAGTAGCCGCCAGTATTTGACCAGGTGCCGAAAAATCCTGTTCTGACCAGCGTTTTTTGATGTCGATATACAATGGCCCCTGTACCAGGCCCGACATTTCCGTACTGAATGCCAGGGGGCGCACCGTAAGCGATGTATCGGGCGACGAGATTACCAGTGGATTGACAAAAGGAAGCAGTATACCTTCCAGCCCACTCGTGATGGGATGTTCGGCAAACTGGTTGACCTGAGGAAAGAACGGAAAATTGATCTGACTGTTAAGGGTATACATACCCGTCCGTTGCTGCACATTGACAGGGGCACATTGGGCATCCACCACAAATTGGGTTCCCATGACCAATCCTTTTTGCCTCAGCCAGCCGGTCAGCCCTATATCGTCGGCTGGAGACAACAGGGATGTCTGAAAATCACCCCTTACATTGGCATACGCCAGGAAAAGATTGCCACCACGCTCGAGGTACCGGTCCAGTTTGGCCAGATCCACTGGTGACAGGGTATCGACAGGGCTCACCCAGATCAGGCTTTTGAACTGGCCGGGTATAGCTGCCGAATCGGAGAGGTTGATTTCATCCAGGTCATACAGTACAGACAATTGTTCGGCCAACTGGGGCAGTGCCCGGAATGAAGGCTCCCCGTAGCCCTGGATCAGGCCTACTTTTGGCTTGTTGCTGATGGCCAGTTTCTTGATACTGGTCGACAGGTCATACTCCATAGCGGCACCGGGCTGCACCAGCGGAATGACTTCTGTTCGGTCGCCGGACTGAAACACAAGCCCCATATAGGCCTGAATCTGTTGGCGCTGGTCATTTTCCACGACATTGATGGAAACCGGTGCTACACCTTTTTGTATAGCCTCTTCCTTTAGGGCCTCACTTTCATTGGGGTTGATAAACTCAAAAACCAGATTTCCGCCCGAAAGATCTTCGTACTCGATCAACTGATCCATCAAATCGCGACGTACATATGCCAGCTGGGCGGGCAACTCTTCGGTAAAATAGGCTTTGACGGTGATCACGTCCTTCAGGTCGGCCAGTATTTCTTTGGTAGCCCCACTCAGGGTGTAGCGGTTGTCTTCGGTAAAGTCCAACCGGAAATAAAGGACATCCGAAATCAGGTTAAGTACGATAAGGATCGCCACCACAATCGGAATTTGTATCAAAAGGTTTTTTCTTTTCATGACTAGGGAGAAGTTTAGGATTGCCAGTTTCGTTTGCTCAACATGGTCTGTGCCAGTAAAAGACCCAATAAAATGACCGAAAGGAAAAAGACCAGATCACGACTATCTACAACACCTCTGCTGATAGAGTCAAAATGAGACCGAATACTCAGGTAGCTGAAAAAACCACCCATCATCCCGGTAAATGAGCTGCCAATCACATCAAACAGGAGGTGAAAAAATATACTGATAAACAGGGCGACCAAAAAGGCCACAATCTGATTGGTCGTCAGGCTGCTGGCAAACAAGCCAATCGAAATATAGGCGGCAGAAAGCAACAGCAGACCCGCATAGCCCCCGATCACGGCACCATCATCCACATTGCCCAATTGGCTGACGGTAACATAATACGGCAGTGTACACGCCAACGCAATGGCTACCAGCAGCAGACTGGCCAGGAATTTTCCCAGCACGATCTGGGTGTCGGTCACCGCTTTGGTAATGAGCAGTTCGATGGTTCCGGCCCGGTTTTCCTCTGCAATCATCCGCATGGTAATGGCCGGGATAAAGAAAAACAAAGACCAAAAGGCAATACCAAAAAACACGTCAAGGCTGGCCTGCCCGGTCAAAAAAATATTGGAACCAACAAGCCAGGTAAAAATGCCGCTAAGGGCAAGGAAAAGAATGATCATCACATAGGCCGTGAGTGAATCAAAAAAGGAAGCCAGTTCCCGCTGGGTGATTATCCAAATTTTATGCATCATTTCAGTTGGTTAAATCCCTAAATACATCTTCAAGTCGGGTCTCAATGCCCGTCATTTCCATCAAATACCATTTGTGGCCGACACACAGGTCAAAAAT
>JAOUOM010000585.1 GCA_029880385.1 Cyclobacteriaceae bacterium
CTACACCTCTATGGCCTGTTAAAGCAAGCAGACAGCAGATACCATCTATCCGTTATCGGACACTGTCATTCGAAATCCATCCGTAACCAACTTGAAAAGGCATCAGACACAGAGCCATCCATCCACCTGATAGGCCTTGATAATCACGTCGAGCATCATCTGATTCAGGATACCATCCAGTCTGCGGGCCTGGCCCTGATTTGCTACACACCTAACGCAATAAATCGTTTCCGGGTACCTTCCAAACTCTATGAATATACCCAAATGAACGTTCCCTTTGTTGTGGATGTCCGCACCCATTGGTACAGGTTAGCCAGGGACTATTCGGGCTGTATCGGATTGGATTTTGAAAATCCGGATATTCCCTTTTTGATAAATTCACTTGCCGATCACGCGCAATTTCCCAAACTCCTGCCCATTGAATTCTCATCCTGGCAGGAGGAAGAAGGTAAATTATTGTCATTAATTGACTCTTTATTTTAAAATAGATATATATCTCATTTTTAAATAGATATATATTCTAAATTCTAGCTATATAAATTTATTTTTAGATTGATCTAAATATTTATTTATATTTGTCGTGTGGATTTGGAATTAAGTTATACCGAAGAAAACTACCTGAAAGCCATTTACCATTTGTCGAATGGTGGCGCAAGTGGCGTATCGACCAATTCGCTGGCAGATACCATGCAAACAAAGCCGGCCACCGTCAGTGATATGCTGCGTAAGCTTTCCGGCAAAAAACTGATTGATTACGAAAAATACAAAGGGGTAAATATATCCGAACAGGGCCAGCAGCATGCACTACAGATCATCCGAAAACATCGCCTGTGGGAAGTATTTCTGGTAGACATCCTGCACTTCAACTGGGATGAAGTACATGAAATAGCCGAACAACTGGAGCACATCAAGTCACCACAGCTGGTAGAGAAACTCGATGCGTTTTTAGGTTACCCTACCATGGATCCGCATGGCGATCCCATCCCCGACACCCATGGTCATTTCAACGTTGGGCCCACCTCCCCCATGTCAGCATTTCTGGTCGGGGAAAAAGGAGTGCTTACGTGTGTGGTTAGTGATGACCCCAGGCTGTTGCAATACCTCGACAAGCTGCAAATACGGCTGGGGACGAAGATGAAAATTTTAGAAAAAGAAGAGTTTGACGGCTCGGTAAAAGTGGAAGTGGAAAACGGGGAAATTCTTTACCTGTCGAGTCAGACCGTTAATCAATTGTCGCTTACAAAATTTGCATAATACCAAGAACCCTGCAATGAATAAAACCAAAAAAAAATGTAAGTCATGCATCCAGTAAAAAGCAAACTACCCTCACAATGAAAACTCCGGAAATTGCCTTAATGATTTTTTTGGGGCTGGTCATGCTGGTCGTGCTTCTTATTAAGTACGTCGATCGGCTACCCCTCCCGATACGTGGTAAGCATCATGCACGAAAGGCGATGATAGAAGATGTCCTTAAGCAATTGTACCATGTCGAATACAGTGGGCGGAGGGCCACCTTAAACGCACTGGCCGGCGCACTGAAAATTTCACATAAAAAACTGGTATCGCTTATTGAACTGATGATCGTAAAAAACCTGGTCACCACGAGTCAAAACACCCTGCACCTGACAACCCTGGGAAGGGACTATGCACTCAAGATCATCCGCGTCCATCGCCTGTGGGAAAAGTACCTTTCCGAAAAAACAGGCATTGACAAATCGGAATGGCACGACCATGCCGAGCAAATGGAACACCGGTTGTCGAGCGAGGAAGTAAAGCAACTTTACCTTGACCTGGGCAGTCCGCGGTTTGATCCGCATGGCGATCCGATCCCCACCGAAAAGGGGGAAATCATTGCGCCCAAATGGAAGGTGCTCTCCGGCCTGCAGCCAGGCATAATGGCGCGGATCGTACACATAGAAGATGAGCCCGAAGTAATCTATCGCCAGATCATCGACCAGAAACTTCACATTGGTTCGCAGCTGAAAATCATCGCATCCGACGAGCAGCAAACTACCTTTTTTTCAGAAGGACTGGAGTACACCCTGTCGGCCGTAATTGCCAGTAACATCAGCACGCTGGAGCTCAGTGAAATGGAAATTTTTGAAGAGCAACGTGTGAGGCTTTCCAACCTGCAGGATGGTGAAGAAGCCCTCATCCTGGGTATCTCTTCCGAATGTCGCGGAATCGCCCGCCGCCGGCTGATGGACCTTGGCTTTATCAAAGGTTCCCATATCAAAACCGAACTGA
>JAOUOM010000044.1 GCA_029880385.1 Cyclobacteriaceae bacterium
CGATATCCCCACAGCGTTTATCGCAAGCTATGGTAGTGGCCGACCCATCATCGGGATCATGGGCGAATACGATGCCTTGCCGGGCTTGTCGCAAAAGGCCCAGCCAAGCAAAGAGGCACGTATCGAGGGGGCGCCGGGTCACGGGTGTGGCCATAACCTCTTCGGACCCGGCAGTCTCGGTGCCGCACTGGCCATCAAAGAATTGATCGAACAGGGTACACTCAGGGGTACCGTCCGCTTTTATGGTACACCGGCCGAAGAAGATAAGGCAGGCAAAGTCTACATGGCACGTGCAGGCCTGTTTGACGACCTGGATATTTGCCTCGACTGGCATCCGGGCGACCAAAACGTGGCCGGAGTACAAAGCTCACAGGCTGTCAATGATTATTATTTTGAGTTTTTTGGCAAAGCCGCCCACGCAGCCTACGATCCCTGGAATGGGCGGAGTGCCACGGATGCTGCCGATTTATTTATCGCAGGGGTAAATGCCTACCGTGAGCACCTGCGCCCTACCGTACGCATCCATCACGTGACACTGGATGCCGGGCAGGTACCCAACGTGATTCCGGAATATGCCCGCGTGTGGCTGTGGGTACGCGATAGCAAAAGGACAGGTGTAAACGAAGTTTCTGAGCGGGTCAAACAGATCGCAGAGGGGGCGGCACTTATGGCTGGCGTGGAGCACAAAGTGACCCTAAACAGTGGGCTGTATGAAATACTCGTCAATCGAACAGGGGCTACGGCCTTGCAAAAAAACATGGAAATACTCGGGCCAATCCGCTACACTCCGGAAGAAATTGCCTTTGCCAAGTCCATCCAGACCGCTACCGGCACACCAGCCAGGGGGATCAACGGCGGCATCGAGCCGCTGGGCGAAACCCCTGATCACCCGTCGGGAGGCTCGACCGACGTGGGAGATGTGAGCTGGATCGTTCCCGAAATATCCCTGGGTGCTACCACGGCACCAGCTGCCACACCCTGGCATAGCTGGGCGGTAGTGGCCTGTGGAGGCATGTCGATTGGCCACAAAGGGATGCTGTTTGCGGCTAAGTCGCTGGGCATGACCATGGTTGACCTGTTTGAGGATACTGCCTTGCGGGAGGCGATGAAAAAAGAATTCCGCGAGCGCAAAGGCTCGGAAGTATACGAGGCGCAGGTGCCAGCCGGGCCACCGCCGGGGCCGGGCCAGTAAGTCGGCTTTTCCTCAGGGATAGGCTGGCCAAGCCTGTGTAGAAGATAATAAGGAGCGATACAGTATCGCTCTTTATTTTTTTGACTACCCGCTCTCCCCGCATTGCCCACGTGCTGGCCTCGATCGGGGCTGTTTACCGGCTTTGTCGCCTTTTACGCTCGGTTTACTTGTGGCATAATGAAAGTACTTGACGGTTTGGTTCTGGGTTTGTACCTTAGGGCTATCAAAAGGAATGTATACCGTATTGCCAACAGGCATTGGTATTATCACGATGGACAAGAGAATTCAATTTCGACGAACACGCTACGTACACCAAAGCACCGGTCAGTTCCTGATTCGGTTATTTGCATGGGTGCTGGATCTTCATCTTCTCGCTGTCCTGATCGTGCCTGTTTTTTGGCTAGTGAATGGGCTTGGGTACCATACGGACGATTCGTTCTTTGGTAACCATTTTTTGCGAACTGGTGACATTCTGGCTTTTGCCGTGGTATTGGCCTATTTCACCTTCTTTGAGCAATCGAAATGGCGGGGAACTGTAGGGAAAATGTTTTTTAGACTGACCATTTCAAATCAGCATGGTGACCGAATAACGCCGGGTAAATCCCTTCTACGGAATCTGTTAAAATGCGTCTCCATACTGACGGTGCTGGGCGTATGGATGATCGATCTTACCAAACATCACCAGTCACTTCATGACCTTCTGTCCGGAACACGGGTAAGCCGCAAATAAATATACCCTGCCCGGGCGATGACACCCGGACAGGAGTATCCTCGGTTTAGATAAACCTCAAGCTTTTTTTATTTTTTTACTTTGAACTTGATATTGTACAGGTCGAGCCGTCGATCCTTGAGATTGCGTACACTACCAAACTCGTGCAGTTCCTTGAGTAGTTCCAAATCTACATCACCTATAATGGTCATTTCAGTGTTGGGCGTAGCCTCGGCTTTGATGGCGTTGGTAGGGAAGGCAAAATCGGAAGGAGTGAAAATGGCACTTTGGGCATACTGGATGTCCATGTTGTTTACCTTGGGCAGGTTACCCACTACCCCGGCAATGGCTACATAGCATTCGTTTTCGATGGCACGGGCCTGTGCACAGTAGCGGACGCGGTTGTAGCCGTTTTGGGTGTCGGTAAGGAAGGGAACAAAGAGAATTTGCATGCCTTGTTCGGCATAGATCCGTGCGAGTTCGGGAAATTCCACGTCATAACAGACGAGGATGCCGATTTTGCCGCAATCGGTATCCATGATCTTGATTTTGTTGCCACCGCTCATCCCCCAGTCACTTTTTTCGGACGGGGTGATGTGCATTTTTTCGTATTTATCCCAGGTGCCGTCCCGGCGACAGAGGTAGGAAACGTTGTAGAGTTTACCGGACCGGATGAGGGGCATGCTGCCGGTAATGATATTGACGTTGTAGCTGAGTGCAAATTCGACAAACTTTTCACGCAATACGTTGGTGTATTTGGCAAGTCCGCGAATGGCAACTTCCGGGCCGTGGTGGTTGTCCTCCGCCATTAGCGGAGCGTTGAATAATTCAGGGAAGAGAATAAAGTCGGATTTGTAGTCGCTTACGGCATCTATGAAATATTCCATTTGTTCGACCAGTGCATCAAGGTTTTTAAATGCTCGTTGTTGCCATTGTACCAATCCAATGCGGACATAGGAGCGGGGCGCATTGATGAGTTTTTCTTCTTCCTGATAATAGATGTTGTTCCATTCGAGCAGGGTGGCATAATCGAGGGATTCCGGGTCACCCGGCATGTAATTGTGCAGGATTTTGCGGACGTGAAAATCATTGTTCAACTGAAAGTTGAGCGTTGAATCATGGATTTCCTTCGATTTGACCTTGTTGATGTATTGCCGTGGACTTAGCTCATCGGCATAGTTGATATAATTCGGGATCCTGCCTCCGGCCATAATGGATTTGAGGTTCAGGTTTTCGCACAGTTCTTTGCGGGCATCGTATAACCGGCGGCCCAGCCTCAGCCCGCGATGATCGGGATGCACAAATACATCAATTCCATACAGCACGTTCCCTTTGGGGTCGTGGGTATCAAACGTGTAATTACCGGTGATTTCCTGATAGGTGTGGTTATCTCCATATTTTTTATAATTGACCATAATGGCCAGGGCAGCACCAACCATCACTCCCTCTACGATAACACATAATTGGCCTTCGGGAAAAATCTCCAGTAGCTTTTTGATTTTATCTTCATGCCAGTAGGGATTATCCAGTTCGGAATAGCATGCCTGCATGGTTTTTTTTAGCTCCGGATAATCGGCAATTTTGAGGTGTCTTACTTCTACTTTGATGGTTTGGGATTTGATGGATTCAGACATAGGCACCAAAATTAGGGATTTTTTCATATACTTTTTGGAATCTGTACCTTTGTTCAGATTAATTGAACACCCCATAAAATGAACTATTACAACTCTATCGTTGACACGATCGGAAATACCCCGCTGGTTCGCCTGAACCACGTCAACAAAGGCATTAAAGGTACTATCCTTGTCAAAGTGGAATACATGAACCCAGGCAACTCCGTCAAAGACCGGATTGCATTAAAAATGATCGAAGATGCCGAACGTAGCGGTATACTCAAACCCGGCGGCACCATCATCGAAGGAACGTCCGGAAATACCGGTATGGGCCTGGCATTGGTGGCTATTAGCAAAGGGTACAAATGTATTTTCACACTGGCCGATAAACAATCGCAGGAAAAAATGGATATCCTCCGGGCTGTTGGGGCTGAAGTGATCGTTTGCCCCACAAATGTGACACCGGATGATCCGCGCTCCTATTATTCGGTAGCCAAAAAACTGAACCAGGATATCCCGAATTCGCTGTACCCAAATCAATACGATAATCCGGCCAATACGGCCGCACATTACGAAACAACCGGCCCGGAAATATGGCGCGACACCGACGGGAAAATAACCGTGTATGCCGCAGGTATGGGAACCGGCGGGACGATTAGTGGTACTTCGCGGTACCTGAAAGAGCAAAACCCGAATGTGGTGACCGTAGGACTGGATACCTATGGATCGGTATTTAAAAAATACAAGGAAACGGGCATTTTTGATGACAATGAAGTGTATCCCTACCTCACCGAAGGAATCGGGGAAGACATCCTGCCCAAAAATGTGGATTTCAGTACCATTGACCATATCGTGAAAGTGACCGACAAAGATGCCGCTGTTATGACCCGCCGACTGGCCAGGGAAGAAGGGTTGTTTGTGGGCTGGTCATGCGGATCAGCTGCATTTGGTGCATTGGAATGGGCCCGTGACAATATGAAAGACGATGATGTGATGGTCATTATCCTCCCCGACCATGGCACACGCTACCTCGGCAAGGTGTACAACGACAACTGGATGAAAGATCATGGTTTTATTGAATCGAGAAAATTTGCTACTGCACGGGACATCATCCGGCACAAAAACGGAAACGGACAACTCCATGCCATCGACAAAAACACCCGGATAGGAGAGGCCATCCTCAAGATGAATGAATTTGGTATTGATCAGGTGCCCGTGACAGACGGGGACAATTTTGTGGGTAGCCTCAGCGATTCGCGGGTACTCAAAAGCCTGATCGAAAAACCAGAACTCAGGGAACGTCCCGTTGGCGAAATTATGGATTCTTCATTTCAGTTTGTAGGTATGGACAATACCCTTGATGTGCTGTCATCCCTGATTAGCCGCGAAAAAAAAGCACTTCTGGTACGGGATGAGCAGCATAAGGTACACATCATTACACAAAGCGACCTTTTGATGGCAATGACGAATTGATTAGCTTGCCATAATAACGTAATTTCCCAACTCTTTGCTTGCAGTCCCGGGTCTTGTCCCGGGATTTTTTTTACCCGCAAGTGTCACTAGCTTTGTACTACCTATGATCATACCTGAAACCCTTATCGAGCAGTACGGCGGCAAAAAGATTTCATTTGGCAAAGGACAGCCCATCGTCGATCAGGGAAGTGAGGCCTTGCATTATTACCAGGTGAAGTCCGGGGAAGTAAAAATGGTCAATTATAGTCCGGAAGGTCAGGAGTTTATCCAGGGATTATTTGCAGAAGGCGAGAGCTTTGGGGAGCCCGCGCTTTTTGGTGAATTTCCATATCCCGCCAGTGCCATTGCCAGCACAGATTGTGAAGTGTACAAACTGACCCGGCATCATTTTTTTGATTTACTTGAAAAAAACTTCGACATTCATCGTAAATTCAATTACCTTTTGTCTCAGCGGTTGCAATACAAGGGTATGTTGTTGAATGAGATTTCCTCTCATCCGCCGGAACACCGCATCATGACATTATTGGGTTTTTTAAAAACAAAACTGACGTCAAATGGTGAACAATTTGAAGTTCCCTATACACGTCAGCAACTGGCTGATATGACGGGCTTGCGTGTGGAAACAGTGATCCGGGCTATCAAAAAAATGGAAGGCGAAGGGCATTTGCAGGTCAGGAATCACAAAATAGTGATATAAATCAGTTTTCACGATTCGTCAAATAAGTGGTATGGAATGGGGTGTGTCCTTCATGTCATCAAATTGTATGATCTGAATCATAAATTCCCAATCGCCTTGATTCGTATCTTCGGGACATCATAAAATCCTTATATCTATGAATTTAAAGAACACAACCTTCTTAATCGCACTCGCTCTGTTGTTTTCATGTGGTGGAGGTGGCCAAAGTCAGGTCGACCAGATCAAATCACAGAGCGTAAAAGAAAAGCCCACGTTTGAAGAAGCCGTCAAGGATTGGCGAAACAATTATGGTATCGGCCCCATCACGTCCGTCGAACTTGGCGAAATAGACCAGGCGATGGTAGATGAGGGTTTTGATGTTTTTGACTTGAAATGTACAGCCTGCCACAGTCCGTACAAGGAAAAAGTCGGACCTGCTATGGTTGGCATCCTGGATCGCCGACGACCCGAATGGATCATGAATATGATTCTCAACCCGATGGAAATGGCTAAAACAGACCCTATTTGTGTGGGTCTATTGGCACAATACAATACGGTTATGGCCGACCAGCGTCTTAGTGAAGACCAGGTACGGAAAATACTGGAATATTTCCGTACGCTTAAACTCGATAACCCATCTTAATTTTTATATTAAACCTATCTCAAAATGAAAAATTCGTATTTCAGACTGTTCTTTTTTGTGGGGACGCTGGCCCTTTTGGGCTATGGCCTTACAAAATGTACCGCACCAGACAGCTCATCAGGTGTATTAAGTAGCAGCACAGCCGATGAGGTGTTTGTTGCACCCGGCGAAAAAGACACCTATTACATGTTTACATCCGGAGGATTTAGTGGTCAGGTGGGTGTCTATGGGTTGCCTTCCGGCCGTTTGTTTCGTGTGATCCCTGTGTTTAGCCAGGATCCGGAAAAAGCATACGGCTACAATGAAGAAACCAAGCCATTGCTGCAAACCAGCTGGGGATTCGTTCCCTGGGATGACTCCCACCACCCTGAACTTTCACAAACCGATGGCGAAACCGACGGCAAGTGGTTGTTTATTAATGGTAACAACACACCCCGCGTAGCCCGGATCAACCTGGCAACGATGGAAACAGAGGAAATCATCGAAGTACCAAATGTGGGAGGAAACCATGCCTCTGCGTTTGTGACCCAAAACACCGAATACCTGACGGCTGCCACTCGTTTTAGTGTGCCGGTTCCTCAGTCCGATGTGGAGATTGCCTCCTATGCCGACAAATTCAATGGCGTTTTTACCTTTATTTCCATTGCACCGGAAGATGGCAATATGGAAGT
Organism: Cyclobacteriaceae bacterium; assembly: GCA_029880385.1. GTDB lineage: Bacteria > Bacteroidota > Bacteroidia > Cytophagales > Cyclobacteriaceae > JAOUOM01. The sequence goes on from JAOUOM010000044.1 coordinate 6,978, forward strand.
TGCCTTCCAGATATTGGCCCCTCCATTTAATTGGGACCTTTCTCATGCAGGAAAAGGAAAATCTCATGGATGGATGTTTTTCTCCAGCTATAATGCCGAAAAATCAAACACAATGCTTGAGAAAAATGCCTCACAGTTTGATAAAGACTTTATCGCAGCAGTCAACTGGAAAAAAGCAGAAGAATACATTGCTCAGGGAAAATTCAAGGAAATCGATGTTGACTACATGAACAATGAGTGGAACGAAAAAACCCAGATGGCTACTTCCAACAAACGTAGCAAGGTGAAACTTCTGATCCCTTCTGAATGCCCCGGATTGGTCTATTTCTTACCAACACCCAAATCTCCTCACGGTGTGGACGTTGACCCTACGGGAAGTTACATCGTGGGTGGTGGCAAATTGTCTGCTGACATGGCGGTACACTCTTTTGATAAAATGATTGCTTCCATTGAAAGCGGCGATTTCGAAACGGAAATTGATGGCATCCCTGTATTGAAGTATGAAAGTATCCTTCATGGAATCGTGAAGCAGCCAGGCTTAGGCCCTTTGCATACCGAATTTGATGGTCGTGGTAATGCCTATACGACTTTCTTTATTTCTTCTGAAGTGGTTAAATGGAAAGTTGAAACACAGGAAATCCTTGACCGTGTGCCTACCTACTATTCAGTCGGTCACCTGATGATCCCGGGTGGTGATTCACGAAAACCTGAAGAAGGAGGAAAATACCTCGTGGCGTTGAATAAAATCACCAAAGACAGGTACCTGCCTACAGGTCCGGAACTTACCCAGTCAGCACAGTTGTACGATATTTCAGGTGAAAAAATGCGTTTGTTGGCAGATTTCCCTACTGTAGGCGAGCCACACTATGCACAAGGTATCATTGCCGATAAAATCTCCGGGCGTCAGGTGCAGACCTTCCTGCTGGAAGAAAATGAACACCCGTATGCCACCAAACGGGAGTCTCAGGCGCGTGTTGAACGTAATGGCAATGAAGTACACGTTTACATGACATCTATCCGAAGCCACTTTGCACCCGACAATATCGAAGGAATACGTGTGGGTGACAAAGTATACTTCCACGTAACCAACCTGGAACAAGACTGGGACGTACCGCATGGATTTGCCATGATGGGAGCCAGAAATTCTGAATTGCTGATGATGCCAGGTCAGACAGAAACCCTTGTTTGGGAACCTCAAAAAACAGGTGTTTTCCCATTCTATTGCACAGATTTCTGTTCTGCACTTCATCAGGAAATGCAAGGCTATGTGCGCGTATCCCCTAAAGGATCAAACACACAATTGAAATGGAGTTTGGGCGATGAAGGAGGAAGTGCCGAATAAATAATCATAGGGCTGTGCCGGGAACTTGTCATTTCGGATACGAAGAGGATAAACCAACCGAAATGATTGCTTACCAAGGGTACAGCCCTTCTTTTTGAATACAGAATTGCCAGTGCCTTATTCTTTCCTGCCAATGGATTTTTCCTTGGACTGCATACTACCCGAAAACATATGTGTATAAGGCTCATAAGAGACAATCAGGATCAGGTGAAATGAACCACGCGAGTCCGGAAGAGACCCGTCGGGTCAATCAGGGGAACATGGACTTGACCTGATCTCGTATAAAACAAACATTAACATGAAATCGAAAGCCAAATACCTTTTTATCATTGGATCATTGTCCCTGTTGGGCTTGTTCTGGTTGCCCTTGTGGCGTATTACGCTGGATGCCCCCCAATATCCGGATGGGGTAAGTATGTATATATACATCAATAAAATTGGGGGTAGTACACCCGGAACCCTTCAGAATATCAATATCCTGAACCACTACATTGGGATGAAATATATTGAGCCGGACTCCATACCGGAATTGACCTACTTTCCCTATATAATCATCGGTATGTCTTTTTTGGGATTGCTGTTTGGACTACTTAACAAACGGG
>JAOUOM010000586.1 GCA_029880385.1 Cyclobacteriaceae bacterium
CACCTACTGCTGGTTGGTGGCCTTTCCCCGTTGGTGATAACCAACCGAAGGGGGGAGTTATCTGTTCGCCACAAGTCGCGCTCCATCGCAACGCCCTTCGCGGGAAGACTTGCGACAGCATAGGGAACAGGGACACGCTAAAGAAATTTATCACGAAGGCATTTACCCACTATTGGCGACAGATGGATACCCAAAAACAAGTATCATTTAAGACACTTCGAAAGACATACATCACCCGAATGGTGGGTCTTTTGGGTGAAAAAGCCAAAAACATCAAACACACCAATGACAAGACGGTAATCAAGCATTACCTGGCCGAAAAAGAGATACTGGAGAACATTCGAAACGTAAACCTTTTCAACTTTGAAAACTAATTACATAACAGAGGTACATAACAGAGATGAAAAAAAGGCACCTGCAATAATTGCTAAGTGCCTGATTTTCAACGTGGGCCCACCTGGGCTCGAACCAGGGACCACCTGATTATGAGTCAGGTGCTCTAACCAACTGAGCTATAGGCCCGATTAGGAGCGCAATTTTAGTGGATTTGATTGATTCTACCAACATAATTTCAAATGGATTTTTCACTCTTCCCGCGATCCTTCATCCGGACGTACCCGGCCCTTCCACCAGTGAATCGGATTCGAAAACAGGGAATCGGATTCAAAAGCGGATTACGGATTGTTGCCCGTGTACCCCGGACCTTTCACAAATCGTCCGGGCATAGCACCCGTAGGTTCCCCATCTGCCAAAACCCGTACGCCATTGACCCATACATGTTCCATTCCTTCGGCATATTGATGGGGCTTTTCAAATGTTGCCTTGTCCCTCACCCTTGCCGGGTCAAATACCACTACATCAGCAAAAAATCCGGTTGTCAACCGGCCCCTGCGATCAAGTTTGAGATTTTGTGCCGGCAGGGACGTAAGGCGTCTGATCCCTTCCTGTAGCGGAAACAAACCCCTGTCACGCGAAAATTCGCCCAATACCCTAATAAATGAGCCATATGCACGAGGATGCGTACTTTGTATAAGAAACACCCCTTCCGCCGAATAGCTGCCAGCATCCGAGCAAAAGCTCATCCAGGGCTGTTGGATTTTTTTGTTGATATTCTCCTCCGACATGGAGAAATACACAACCTGAATGCGGCTTTTATCTTTCAGGATCAGGTCAACCATGGTTTCCTCCGGTGATTTTTCAAATTCTGCTGCCACTTCCGAAAGACGCTTGCCTATATATTTTCGCAAATCAGGATTTTTGAAACCTACCAGCAGGATCTTATCGGGACTATGCTCAAACCGAACCTCTGCTATTATTTTTTTTCTCAATACCGGGTCTGACAAACGTCTGATGGCTGCATCAACCCCCTCTGCCCGTACCCATGCCGGCAGTTGCACATGCAGTCCGGTCGAGCTGGCCGGATAGGTATACATGTCGGCCGTGATGGCCAGTCCCTCGGATCTCGCTGCCTCAATCATGCGAAAGACAGAATCCATCTTGTGCCAGTTTTTTTCTCCTGAAGCCTTGAGATGGTAAATCTCTGCTGCTATGCCAGCTTCGCGGCTGATTTGAATAAGCTCATTTACGGCCTCGTACAATTCATCCCCTTCATCCCGGATATGCGAAATATACATGCCCTTATATTTAGCTGCCACTTTGGCCAGGGCAATCAATTCATCGGTATCTGCTGAACCGCTGGGCGCATACAAAAGCGAGGAAGATATACCGACGGCCCCTTCCCGCATGGCCTCATCAAGTAATGCCTGCATGGCGGCCAGTTCGTCCGGCGTAGCCTTTCGGTTATCGTATCCGATTACATAGCTGCGCAGCGTACCATTGCCGACAAAAGATGCCACATTGGTAGCTACCCCTTTATCCTCCAGATACTGAAGGTATTCACCCAGGGTCGACCAGGGAATCTCATAGGTGATATCTACCTGGCTCCGGAGGGTTTCCCGCTTCATTTCCTCATTCCACGGCCCCATTGAGCTTCCCTCTCCCATTACTTCAAGTGTTACTCCCTGCCGGATATCGCTTTGAGACCGCCCATCCTCTATAAGGGAAATATTGGCCCAGCTCAACATATTGATAAAACCCGGTGCTACTGCAAGTCCGGTAGCATCCACTTCAAGTGTGGCCGTCGCCCTGCTATAGTCCCCGATACCTGCAATCGTATCGGAAGAAACCGCCAAATCCGCATAAACAGGTTCACTCCCCAACCCATCGTATATTGATCCA
>JAOUOM010000045.1 GCA_029880385.1 Cyclobacteriaceae bacterium
CAGGTAAAGAAGACCGGCATCAGTGAATTGACCCTTGGGAAAATACTTGACAGCCGCAAAGAAGGACAGAAAATCAAGCTGGTGGCATCCATCGAATGGGTAAATGACGTGTTGCATGCGGAAGTTGCCCCGCGGATCGTGACGGAGGGGGATCCCCTGTATTTTATTGACCATGAAAATAATGCCATCGTAGTAGAGGGAAGCCTCTCGGGGGCACAAACCTATATCGGAAAGGGAGCGGGCAGTCTGCCTACCGGATCAGCCGTACTCAATGACCTCAACCTCCTGATGCATGGGTTTCAGTACCCGCATGTCACCCGTCGGAACGTAGCCTGATACCAAAGAAAAAACCCACTTAAAAAGTGGGTTGTTTCCTTGATTGTTTGCTAGTTATAGTAAGATTTTTCCTAAGGGGAATAAATACAATACGAAGAAAAAGAATCCGGAATTACTGGCAAAATGACTGGGACAAACAGCGCGACGGAGGGACAAACGACAAATATTATCACGAAAAACAGGCGATTTTCAATACGAACACCCGTTTTTCAAATGATTCATAATGAATCTTACTGCAAGGCATCAATACCCCTATCCGCGTAATACCGGCCGATAACTACGTCCTACCGGCAACTTCACGTTACTTTTCAAAAGACAGAAATCACTATTGAACTGGATCAGGTGCAATCTATTAATCAGGTATGAGCGGTGTATATACATAAACCAGTTTGCGGGTAGTATTTCCTGAAAGGTTTTGAGTGCCCCCCGCAACTTCACTTCCTTTCCATCCAGGAGTACAAACCGGGTATAATTTCGTTGGGCTTCCAGATAGAGGATTTCACTATGAGCCAGTCGGGTATGTCCTTCAGCGGTATCCACATCAAGGAACGTCCTGGTCCCTATTTTTTGTTCGGCCAGGTTGAGCTGAACCATCAACTGGGCTTTGGTAAACGGCTTCACAATGTATCCGGCAGGGTCAAACCCAAGTGCTCGTTTTATGTTTTCCTGATCACTGTAGGCCGTAATGAAAATAACGGGAATCTGAAGTTGCTGCACATTATTGTATATCGCCAGTCCGTTTTTTTCGCCAAGGTTGATATCCATCAGCAGTATATCCGGCAGTTCATTTTTTATTATCTCATCTACCTCCTCATCTCCATACAATACCTTCACGACATCATAACCAAGCTCTTCACAATAGGAGGCAATCATATTGGCAACGACTGCCTCATCTTCGCATAGAATCACTCTGTACCTGGCATCCATAATTCCAAAATCTGACGGGTTTTGCTATCAACTAAATGCAATAACAATAATAAAGTTATCTTCAAAAAAGAAACAGCATTTGGATTTGATTTTATTTCCCTAATTCTATTTCAAACCGGTTAACATCTTTTATATAGGTAATGGTACCCTTCAACTGCCTGACAAGCATACGGATTAATTTAAAACCAACAGACGAAGGTGCTTCAAAAATTTCCGGATTTGGCAAGCCATCGCCCGAATCATAATACCCGATTCTGATTTTACCTTTCACATCGGTATATTCGATATAAATAGTTAGTTTGGTATTGTCCGCTTCTGCATGTTTCAATGAATTGGTGATTAGTTCGTTCAAAATCACGCCTAGCACGATGGCACTTCCCGAGTCTATCATCGAAATCAGGTTATGGCTAACGAATCGTATCAGTTTTTTCTTTCCAAAACTTTCTTCAGAATATGTTTGCAACTCCTTAATCATATCAACGGCGTTGACCTGTGATTCATCGGATATATCGATCAGCCGTGAATGCACCATGGCCATAGCCTCCAAACGTTGCTTTATACGGGAAAACTCTTTTTTTACAGTTACCTCATTTGTTTCTGATTCCTGAAGGTGTATCAATCCGATCAGGAATGAAAGATTGTTTTTTACACGGTGATGCACATCTTTTAATAAGGCATCTTTTTGTCCAATAGTATCACTTAACTTTTCGTTTATCCGGCCTATTTCACGGTTTCGCTTTCGAATCTCTATCACAAATGCCATTAGTCCACTAACAACAAATAAGATCATCACAATCACAAATACAGCAAAGTATCTCCCTTTGCGCTCTTTTTCTGCATCCTCCTCTGCCTTATCAAGCATCATCTGTCGCCTATTGGATTCATATTCTACCTGCTGGATGGCCAGTTCCTTGTTCATCAGATTTTGAAAATCCATCCGCTGCTCGATACGGGCCATTTCCATATAGTTAAATACAGCAGAGTAGTCCCCTTCATGCATTGAAATACTGGCCAGTAATTCATAATAGCTATAGAGTATGGAATGCCAATTGTTCTCTACTACAATTGGCAAAGAGGAAATCAACCACTGCTTGGCCTCCTGATATTTTCCTGATTTTATCAGGATTCCAGATAAGTTTCCAACAGTACTGGCCCAATACCTCACATGACCGGTTTCCTTCCATTGTCGAATGGCCGAGAAATACAAATCACTGGCGGCTTGCAATTCACCCTCCTTATGGAGGATCACTCCCAATTCATTTTTACTTGATGCTTCCAGAAATTTATTTCCTTCCTGAGTGGCGATTAGAATAATTTTTTCTGTGATCAATTTGGCAGAATCAAGTTCCTGCAATTCATTATACACGGCACTTTTTCGGTTAAGAGCATATAGTTTTACAGACAATGGTAATTTATAAAAATCGATCCATTCTGCAGCTTCACTTAGGTATTGCAACGCAAGCTCATACTTCGATAACACCCTGTAATATTCTGCAATGTTGATGTAGACAACCACCAAACCCAGCCGGTCATTCCACTCGCGATAGATGGATTCGGCCTCAAGGAAAGAAGGAAGGGCTCCCTCCATGTCATCCACATATTTATGCAACCTCGCCTGAAGCACCATGAGATCACCTAAAAACAACTGGCTCCTGGCTGAACGGATATCCATCGAATCAACCAATGCCAGTGCTTCTACATAGCGACTTTGTGCGGAAAGTGCTTTAGCCCGCCAATAGACAAAAACCAAGCGTGTAGCCTCATCAAAATCCAGTAACAACATGGAATCAGCAAGGGCCAATGCCGAATCCGGATATGAAAAAATTAGTTGTTGGTACATCCTGGCTGCATCCAGGTATTGTTTCATTTGCCCGGGCTGTAACTCCAGTTGATACGCCACCACCTGCTCTGAATAGGGACGATACTGGTATTCGGCCCTGCCAGCTATAAAAAAAAAGCACATCAGAAAAATAAGTTTGTACTTTCTGATGTGCATTGACATGGAATTTTTATTTCTTATAAATGAATGACCTCTCCATAGGCATCGGCCGCTGCTTCCATGATCGCTTCGGACATGGTAGGGTGCGGATGAACCGATTTTATGATCTCATGACCGGTCGTTTCAAGTTTTCGGGCTACGACGGCTTCTGCGATCATTTCGGTAACATTGGCACCAATCATGTGGCAACCCAGCCATTCGCCGTATTTGGCATCGAATATGACTTTGACAAAACCATCCGGTGCACCCGCAGCCTTTGCCTTGCCCGAGGCTGTAAACGGAAATTTGCCCACTTTAATTTCATACCCGGCCGCTTTGGCTGCTTTTTCGGTAAGTCCAACGGATGCCACTTCCGGTGAGCAATAGGTACATCCCGGGATATTTCCGTAATTGAGTGGCTCGGGATGGTGTCCTGCTATCTTTTCGACACAAATAATTCCCTCAGCCGAAGCTACGTGCGCCAATGCCGGTCCGTGAACAATGTCACCAATGGCATAAATACCATCCACAGACGTTTTGTAGTAATCGTCAACGATCACCTTGCCACGATCGGTCCGTACACCGAGTGTTTCCAAACCAATTCCCTCCAGGTTAGTAGAAACCCCAACGGCAGACAACACCACGTCGCATTCCAGCAGTTCTTCACCTTTTTTGGTTTTGACGGTTACCTTGCACCCATTTCCACTGGTATCTACTTTGGTCACTTCACTTTCAAGCATGATTTTCATACCATTTTTCTTGAAGTTTCGGGCCAATGCTTTACTGACGTCTTCGTCTTCGAGCGGAACCAAATCCGGCAAAAACTCAACAATGGTAACTTCCGTACCGATGGAATTGTAGAAATAGGCAAATTCCACTCCGATGGCCCCGGAGCCTACGATCACCATTTTCCTGGGCTGTTTCTCCAGTGTCATAGCCTGGCGGTAACCGATGATTTTCTTTCCATCAATGGGCATGGCCGGCAATTCACGCGAGCGACCGCCGGTTGCCAGGATAATATGGGTAGCACTGTAGGTAGTGGATTTTCCGCTGGCATCGGTTACTTCTACCATTTTGCCACGAACCAACTTCCCAAAACCTTCGATATGGTCTATTTTATTTTTTTTAAACAAAAACTGAATACCCTTGCTCATCCCGGCTGCCACATCCCGGCTCCGTTTCACCATACCACCAAAGTCCGCCTTTGCATCTTTTACGGAAATACCATAATCGGACGCATGCTGGATGTATTCAAAAATCTGTGCACTTTTTAATAAAGCCTTGGTAGGAATACATCCCCAATTGAGACATACCCCGCCCAGTTCTGATTTTTCCACGACTCCCACTTTCAGCCCCAACTGAGAAGCCCGAATCGCCGCAACGTACCCGCCAGGTCCGCTTCCAATAACTATCAAATCGTATTGTGACGCCATTTTTATTATTATTTATTAAGTCCTGCTTTCAATGTTGGCCTGCATCCCGCTAATTGAGCAGCCATTAGTTTGAAATGAATTGCAATTTTAACCCTTTTCGCAAATCCAACCTGCGAAAGTACCCATAAACTTGCAAAGAGCTTTATTGAAAAGGCAGGTTCCTGTACCTAACGCATGATTTTTGACAACCCGCACATCCATACAGGATTTTGCCGTACCCGGTTAGCCTGAAATATAATTTGCAGATATTTCGCCCGACATAAAATTTCGCCTGATGACTTCCTGAAGAGCAGCCCTACCCAATCAATTAAAACCGGCAAATGCCTTTTGCTTATTTTAAAAAAAATAGCGTCACCTCATGCACCGCACATGGGTTTCCCCGGTATATTCCCTTCCGTACGCTGGCACCACTGCCACCAATATTGAAACTATGCCTATCTTTGACCACAAATAATTTCGCTGAATAAATTTCATTTTTCAAGATGTTAAAAAACAAAACCGCACTGATTACCGGCGCATCAAAAGGCATTGGAAGGGCCATTGCCACCGTATTTGCAGCCAATGGAGCCAATATTGCCTTTACCTACCTTTCCAGCGTGGAAAAGGGACAGGCACTCGAAAAAGAACTTGAAGCCTATGGCGTAAAAGCCAAAGGATATCGGTCTGATGCATCGGATTTTGCTGCTGCTGATGCACTTGTTGCAAGTGTGGTTGCCGATTTCGGAACACTGGATGTTTTGATCAACAATGCCGGTATCACCCGCGATAATTTGTTGCTTCGAATGACTGAGGAAGCCTGGGACGAAATCATGAACGTCAACTTAAAGTCTTGTTTCAATACGGTAAAGGCCGCCTCGCGAACTTTTATGAAGCAAAAAAGCGGATCGATCATCAACATGTCATCGGTAGTAGGCCTCAAAGGAAACCCGGGTCAGGCGAATTACGCTGCCTCAAAAGCAGGTATCATTGGGTTTTCAAAATCCATTGCACTCGAACTTGGTTCACGAAACATCCGATGCAATGTGGTGGCTCCGGGATTTATCGAAACGGAAATGACCGACGTGCTTGACGAAAAAACCGTACAGGGCTGGCGGGATGCTATTCCGTTAAAACGAGGCGGAACACCGGAAGACGTGGCACAGGCTTGTCTTTTCCTCGCATCTGATCAGTCTGCCTACATTACGGGGCAGGTCATTCAGGTAGATGGTGGCATGCTTACCTAATTCAAACCATTTAAACAAAACAGGGCCGTGCATATCGGCCTTTTTTTTACTATGAGTCAAAGCCCATTGGTGTTTGAGTTTGCCGTTTGGTGGCTGGTTCCGGCCTTTCTGGTGGCTGTGGGTGCATCGGTATTGTTATATGTTACCGACAAATTTCCATGGAGCAACGCGATGGCCCGATGGATGGGCACCTTACGTTTCTTGGTCATCTTCGCTATGGGTATCCTCCTGCTCAACCCGTTGGCGCATCTGTTCCAAAACCAAACCGAACAACCCATTGTCGCATTGGCCATAGACAATTCCTCTTCGGTTTGGGCTTCACATGACTCCCTGTTGCTACATCCTGTCATCGGGCAGGTCACCGAAATGATCCGGCAATCGGGGTATAAACCAACGCTTTTTTCACTCTCAGGAATTGAAGAAACCACCCAAATTACTTTCAACAGCCCACGCACTGACCTTAACGGCCTGCTTTCCTCGGTAAGAGAAGCTCATGAAGGCCAGAACCTGGGTGCCATTGTTTTGCTGTCTGATGGGATTTTCAACACCGGGTTTAACCCTTCCTATGCTTCCAGCATCGTTCCTGTCTATACCATAGGGACAGGCGACACCATCCCCCCGGTGGATGTCGGGATTGTATCGGTAAAAGCCAATCAGGTAGTTTATGAAGGCAATCAATTTCCCATTGAAATCCTAGTGCAAAACGAAGGCTTTGAGCAACAGCCGGCACGGGTTCAGGTATTTCAGGGAACGAAGGAAATAGATTCCAGGGAGATTGTTTTGACAAAAAACCAATCCGTCAACTTTCTGATTGAAGCCTCTGGTGCGGGCCTGAAGCGATTTACTGTCCAGGTCAGTAAAAAGGAAGGAGAAAAAACGTATGCCAACAACCAGTTTGCTTTTTATGTGGACGTAGTGGAAGGAAAAGAACGGGTGTTGATCGTCAGCGATGCCCCTCACCCCGATATCCGGGTATTGCGTAGCGTATTAGCCAAAACCGATAATTATGAAACGTCCCTTTACATCAAAGGCATCAGCGAGTTCGATGAGGAAGCTGACTATGATGTCGTGATCTGGCATGGTGCCTTTCACCCACGGCTTAAACTACCCGAAATAAAAGGGGATCCCTCATTTTGGTATTTTATTGACGAAGCATCGGATCTTCGACAAACGTTGCCATTGGGACTGTCCATTGAAACCATGGGCAACCAACGGGACAATGTCCGGCCATTCCTTAATCCAGGATTTTCTCATTTCAACCTTTCCGGGGAATTTACCGGAGCATTCTCGGATTACCCCACTATTGAGGTTCCATTTGGCAACTATGAAATAAACGGGCCAGCTCAGGTCTTACTTTTCCAACAGGTTGGCAGTATTGCCACAAACAAACCCTTGATGTACTTTTTTGACAATGGTAACCAGCGCGCAGCTGTTTGCATGGGAACGGGGCTATGGAAATGGCATATACAGGAAGGTGCCATCCGTGACCAGACCGAAAATTTTGATCAGTTTGTATTGAAAAGCATTCAATACCTGAGTGTACGTACTGACAAACGAAAATTCAGATTTGATCCGGAACAGCAGTCCTACCTGGAAGGGGAGAAAATATTTTTTCGTTCCGAATCCTACAATGATGTCTATGAACGGATAGGTGGCAATCCCATCCATCTGCGCATCACGAATGAGGAAAACAAATCCCTGGCCTATGATTTCACCGGTATGACAACCCATTCATCCCTGCCAATCAACCCATTGCCTGCCGGGGTTTATACCTATGAAGCTATCACCACACTTGGCTCTGCAAAACACACCCAACGTGGTGAGTTTATGGTTAAAAAAATACAGATGGAGGCCCTGTCCGTCCAAGCCGATCATCGTTTATTACGCAACATAGCGCGAAACACGGGCGGAACCTTTCACCCAATCCATTCCACCGAGTCACTGGGCGACGAACTGAAAATGCTGTCGCTCAAAAGCATTATCCACACTTCACAGGAATTTATTCCATTAATCAACCTCATCTCGATCTTGTTCCTGATTATTCTCCTGCTGTCTGTCGAATGGTTTCTTCGTAAATACCTGGGCGGATATTAAAAAAACCGGGAGGTTTTCCCGGTTTTCGTACTTATTTTTCTTTGTCTTCTTCTCGTATCTTTTTCTTTTTGATCTTAACGGTCAACTCCTCAGCTTTGCCATCCCAGTCGGCCATAATGGTGTCCCCTTCTTCGATTTCCCCTTTCAGAATTTCTTCGGCTACCGGATCTTCCAGGTATTTTTGAATGGCCCTGTTAAGTGGTCTTGCCCCAAACTGTGGATCATACCCCTTGTCTGACAGAAAATCTTTTGCCTTTTCTGACAGCTTCACCTGGTATCCTAAATCCACAATCCTTTTAAACAATTTATTCAGGCTGATATCGATAATGGAATGGATGTGCTCCCTGTCAAGCGAATTAAAGACGATCACATCATCGAGTCGGTTTAGAAATTCCGGACTAAATGCCTTTTTCAATGCATTCTGGATGGTGGAACGCATATTTTCATCCTGGCTGTTTTGTTTGGACTGTGTTGCAAAACCTATTCCCGCGCCAAAATCCTTCAGATCACGGACACCAATATTGGATGTCATGATTATGATTGTATTGCGAAAATCCACACGACGGCCCAGACCGTCCGTCAGTATGCCATCATCCAATACCTGCAACAGGATATTAAACACATCGGGGTGTGCTTTTTCAATTTCATCAAGCAATACGACGGAATACGGCTTTCTGCGTACTTTTTCAGTCAATTGCCCCCCTTCTTCATACCCTACATAGCCCGGAGGTGCTCCCACCAGTCGACTGACGGAAAACTTCTCCATGTATTCACTCATATCTATCCGTATCAGGGAATCCTCCTTGTCAAAAAGATACGTCGCCAACACCTTGGCCATTTCCGTTTTTCCTACCCCGGTAGGGCCTAAAAACACAAACGAACCAATG